>JAJZDR010000045.1 GCA_021805885.1 bacterium
ATATTGTTTATTCTAGTTTTAGTGCTTGTAGCTTTTGTTATTGTATTTATAACGAGAGAAATAAAGATATCTAATTTTGTAAAGAAAAGTAAGCAATCTGTATCTTACGAGGTTAAACTCCCTATGGATAATGAAATAGAGATTGGTGCTGCAGAGCAAATGTTCTCAAGTTTTTCTGGATTAAGAAAAGGTAGTTTTATTGATAAATTACTTGGTAAATTTAGTTATATAACATTAGAAATTATTGCAACATCAGAGATTATAAGTTTTTATGTTACATGTAATGAAGAAATAGCTGATTTTGTAGAAAAGCAAATTCATGCATCATATCCTGTAGCCGAAGTTATAAAAAAAGATAAACCCGATATTTTTAAAGATGATGCTTCAGTTGAATTTGTACAACTTGGATTTTCTAAAAAATCTTATTTTCCTATAAAAACTTTTGAGGATGACGATAAGGTTGATTCACTCTCTAATATAACAAGTGTAGTAAGTAGGCTATCTAGTGGTGAGTATGCATCAATGCAACTTATTATGTATCCAGCATCTTCTAAGTGGTCAAAAAAGGCTTCAAGCTATGTTGCACCTAAAAAGGTTAAAAAAGAAGAAGCTCCAAAAGGTACTAGTGGAAATACAAGCTTTGTAAATCAGAAGATAGAAGAGAAGACACAAAAATCAGCCTTTGTATCAACTATTAGAATAGTTGTAGTTTCAGAGTCAGAAGAGAGATCAACTCTTATATTAAATAATATGGTTAGCTCTTTTTCTCAATTTAATCAATCGCATGCAAATTCATTCAAAAAAATAAAATTAAATTTTATTACAAAGAAAGATTTTATTGTTGGATTTTTATTTAATTTTCCTGCCATATTCTCGGAATTTAGTAATAAGGCAGTCATTCTGAATACTTCAGAACTTGCAAATATATTCCACTTTCCTAATAAAAATGTACAAACTCCACATATAGATTGGCTTATGTCAAAAAGAGCTCCTGTAGGTGGGAATATACCACTTAAAGGGATGTTTCTAGGTAATGGTGTATACAGAGGTAGTACTAGGCCTGTGTATATAGAAGAGGATGATAGGCGAAGGCATATATATATAGTTGGTAGAACTGGTACTGGTAAATCAACTTTACTTGAATCGATGATACTTCAAGATATAAAAGATGGTAAAGGGGTTGCTTTTCTTGACCCTCACGGTCAGTCTGCTAGGAATGTTATAGAGAGAATACCTGCTGAAAGAGCAGAAGATGTAATTTATTTTAATGCTGCAGATTTTGAAAGACCTATAGGTTTTAATATTATGGAATATTATTCAGAACAGGATAAGCATATGATAGTCAATGCTTTTTATAGACTTCTAGAAAAGTTATTTGATCCTAATAAACAGGGAATTACAGGGCCAAGACTTGAGAGAGCTGTCAGAAATTGTATGCTTACTGCCATGTCAAAACCGGGGAATACTCTTATAGAAGTATTTAGATTAGTTTTACTTGATAAGAAATTTATTGATGAAATTCTTCCATATGTTCAAGATGATATGGTAAGGAAATATTGGACAGAAGAGATAGCTCAAACTTCTGATTATCATAAATCCGAGACCTTGGGGTATTTTGCTTCAAAGTTTGATAGGTTTGTTATTAATAAGCTTATGAGAAATATACTTGGTCAGTCTAAGTCATCATTTAACTTAAGAGATATTATGGATAAACAGAAAATTCTCATAGTAGATCTTGATAAAGGAAAAATAGGGGAGGAAAACTCACAATTTTTGGGTTTATTATTAGTACCTAAAATATTGTCAGCAGTAATGTCCAGGTCTGATATCCCTGAAGAAGAGAGGAAGGATTTTTATATGTATGTAGATGAATTTCAGAATTTTGCAACTGAAGATTTTGCACAAATTATGTCTGAATCTAGAAAGTACAGACTTGATTTAACTGTAGCAAACCAATATATAGCTCAAATGTCTGAAGAGGTTAAAGAATCTGTATTTGGAAATGTAGGTACACTTGTAAGCTTTAAGGTTGGGGTATCAGATGCTGAATTTCTAGAAAAAGAATATGAACCTATATTTAATAAAAAAGATCTAATTAATCTTGAGAATAGGCATGCTTATGTAAAGATGTTGTCACGAGGAGAGGTGCAATCACCATTTTCCATGGAGACAATACTAAGTTCTATGCCTGCTGACCCAGAGGTTGCCGAGGCAATAGTAAAACTATCAAGGTTAAAATATGGGAGGGATGCTACAGACGTAGAAAACGAAATAAAGGCTAGAGGTGAGATTGCAGGGACTGCAAGCCCAGGTAGGTTTGATGATATAATAAAGCAGAAATAATATAGTAAAATCATATTTTTTCTGGTACAATCGAAAAATCCTAAGGTACCATAAACCTAGGTACGCGTACCCTAGGGCACATAGCTCAGTTGGTAGAGCGCCGTTCTTATAAAGCGGTGGTCGATGGTTCGAGTCCATCTGTGCCCATATTTATTCATCCTAATTTAATAAAATTGTTATAGTATATATGTATAAGATTAATATATATCTATAACTATGTTAAAATCAAAAAAATCTAAACGTGGATTTGCATCCATGGGACTAAAAAAAAGAAAACAAATAGCGAGTTTAGGTGGAAAAATGGCTCATAAATATGGGAAAGCTCATAAATGGAACTCTAAGGAAGCTGCTATGGCAGGGAGGAAATCTTCTAGGAAGAAGAATTAAAGAGTAGATAGTGGAGTATATGTTTCCAGTTCTGTTTTAATTTGCCCCATATACTTCTCTGTAGTTGAAATTCTCTTGTGTCCTATTATCTGAGATAATATGAATATGTTTGTACCGCGTGCTAAGTGGTGAGCAATAAATGTATTTCTCAAGTCATTTACCTTTGCATTTTCAATACCAGCTTTTCTAAATACATTATCTATCGATGCTCTAACATTCCTTACTAATAAAGGATTACCATTTTTTGTTATAAATAACTGGTTTGTTTTTGTATTATTTGGTCTTATATCTAGGTATTGTTTAAATACTGATACTGCCTTTTTGTTTAAAGGGATACTTCTTGATGTATTTGAACCATATTCACTTACTCTCAATACAGATTTATCACCTTTTGTAAGATCTAAATCTGGAAGTTTGATTCTGCATAGTTCACCTATTCTTATTCCTGTTTGAAGGAGTATTTCAATTATAGTGTAAGTTCTTGCATCTACCCTTGCAGCATCTCTTAAAGCTCTGTATTCCATCTCTGTTAATATTCTTGGTTGTACAGATTCTATTTTTGGATGTGATATTGAAGATGCAGGGTTATTAGAGATTATCTTCTCTGATTCTAAATATTTAAAAAAAGTTCTAGTGCTATTTAACTTTCTTGATATTGTTTTTGCTGATAAATCATTTTTAGCTAAATAGTCAAAATACTCTCTCAAAGATTTTTCTGTAATATTTTCAACCTTACTAATATGTTTTTCACTAAGGTATGCAGACAACTGTTCAAGGTCTTTTTTATATGCTATTAATGTATGTTCTGACTTACTTGTCTCATGTAGAGCTCTTATAAAAGCAGATATATATTTATCCATAACTAACTTATAATGTATTTATATGTGATTTTAACATCTATAGGCTCTTCTTGTCAACCAATATATGTACTATAATTATTTATATGAATAGTGTAGATAAAAATAAGAATTCTGTGAGTAAATACTTGATAGCAATGATACTATTGTTCTTCATAGTTTTATTGTCATATAATTTTATAAGGACTTATAATCATTATATTTATGTTAAGAATAAAATTAATGTAATATCCAATCTTGTAAATACAAACAAGAAAGAATCTGGTGTGTTGAAAAATAAGTATAAGTATTATACAAGTTCTTATTATATACAGAAAGTAGCTAGTAACGACTTAAATTTAGTAAAAAATCCTAACACTTCGGAGATAATCCTTCCTAGCTCTGTCACTTCATCATATGTTAGTAATACAGCAAAAAAGAGAGTTCCTTTAAAAGTTGTAAGGCCCTCTTTATCTTCTTGGATAAGTTTTTTATTGTAATTTTAATACTCTATTTTGATTGACTATTAAAGGTTTTTATTGTATTATCAACTAGTAACTCGTTACTAATAAATTAGTTATTCGTAATTAAGGTTGATCTTTATATTATCGTGGGGTGGAGCAGCGGTAGCTCGTCAGGCTCATAACCTGAAGGTCGTTGGTTCGAATCCAACCCCCGCAATTTATAACTATGCAAGATACAGGTTTTAAATCTGGCGACGTAGCTCAGTCGGTAGAGCAAAGGACTCATAAGCCTTAGGTCACAGGTTCGATTCCTGTCGTCGCTATTTATTTATATAAAAATTTATGAGTAATAATCAAACTAAAGGTAATTCCAAAAAAAATAATCTTATGAAAGGAGGTCCAGGTTTTTGGATATTTTTTGCTTTTATAGTAGTATTTTTTCTTTTATATTTATTTATACCAACTATATCACAAGGTAAGACTGTACCGATAGGTACTTTAATAAAAGATATAAAAACTAATAATGTAAAAAGCGTAGTAATCAACCAAGATTATGCTAATGCTGTTTTAAAAAATAATAAAAATATTACTGCAAATCTAGGGACAACTACTAACCCAGTAAGTATATTTACAAATAATGGAATCAAGCTTGATAAATATCCTCAAATATCTATAGCAGCACAGCCTGCTATTAGTACTAGTGATATATTAACAATCATCTTTATACTAGTTATAGTTTTGAGTACTTGGTATATGATAAGACAGTTTAGATCTGCAGGATCTGGAGGTATATTCTCAATGGGTGAATCTAAAGCGAAGCTATTTCTTGGAGCTAAAGAATCTATAACTTTTGATGGTGTAGCTGGTATTGAAGAGGCGAAAGAAGAGGTACATGAAATTGTTGATTTTCTTAAAAACCCTAAAAAATATTTAAATCTAGGGGCAAGAATTCCCAAAGGGGTATTATTTATAGGTGCTCCAGGAACGGGGAAGACACTTCTTGCAAGAGCTATTGCTGGGGAAAGTGGAGTGCCATTTTTTTCAACATCAGGTTCAGAATTTGAAGAAATGCTCGTAGGAGCTGGAGCATCAAGGGTTAGGGATCTTTTTTCAAAAGCAAGAAAAACATCCCCATCAATAATATTTATTGATGAAATTGATGCTGTAGCAAGAAGAAGAGGTCTAAATTATACAACAACTCATACAGAGCAAACACTAAATCAGATACTTGTAGAGATGGATGGGTTTGACATTAATACCAACGTTATTGTTATAGCAGCAACAAATAGACCAGATGTTCTTGATCCTGCAATACTACGTCCTGGTAGGTTTGATAGAACTATTGTAATTGATCTTCCAGATCTTCAAGAGAGAAAAAAGATACTAGAACTTCATGCTAGGAATAAGCCTATTGCGCCTTCAGTATCTTTTGATAAAATTGCAAAAAGAACTATTGGTTATTCTGGAGCGGACCTTGAGAATGTATTAAATGAAGCAGCTATAATTACTGCAAAAAAAGGTGGTACATCAATTAATGAAGTAGAAATTGAGGAGGCTGCAACCAAGGTAGTTATGGGTCCAGAAAAGAAGAAAGTTAGATCAGACAAAGAAAGATCTATAGTAGCCTACCATGAAGCAGGGCATGCTCTCATATCTAAGTTCTTACCAGAGTCAGACCCAGTTCATAGGATATCTATAATATCTAGAGGAAGATCAGGAGGAGCTACAATGTATCTCCCAACTGAAGATAATAATCTTTACACTAAGACTAAGATGATAACTATGATTACGCATATGCTTGGAGGCAGAGCTGCAGAAAAGATTCAATTTAATGATATTACAAATGGAGCATCTGATGATATAAAAAAGGCTTCAGATATGGCAAGAAGAATGATTACAGATTTTGGTATGTCTGATAAGCTAGGTCCTGTACAATATGGTACCACAGAGGATGAATCTTATGCTATACCTGAGAAAAATTATAGTGAGAGCACTTCTTTAGAAATAGATAAAGAGATATCTTTAATAATAAATGATGCATATAAAAAAGCGTTATCAATACTCAAAGAGTATAAGGCAATTTTAGATACACTAGCTAGTAAGTTAATAGAGATTGAGGTTATAGAGGGTGATGAATTTAATAAAATTGTAGATACAATGTTGCATGCAGGAGGGAAAACAGCATAATAAAAAGTTATTTCTAATAGACTCTAATGCACTTATATTTAGAGCTTATCATGCTATCCCTGTACTGAAATCTAAAGATAAAAATGTAAATGCTGTATATGGATTCTTCCTTATATTTTTTAAAACACTCCAAAATTATAACCCTGATTATATAATTTGTACTTTTGACTCAATCACTTCTTCTAAAATTAGGAAGGATAAATACTCTTGGTATAAAGCAAATAGAGCAGAAACTCCTAATGACCTTATTGAGCAATTTGATTATGTAAAAGATATATTAAAAACTTTAAATACGAAAGTTTATGAGGAGCCATCCTATGAAGCTGATGATATTATTGCTTCTATTATAGAAGATTTCAGAAATAAAGATGATATTGATATATATGTAATGACCGGGGATAAGGATTTACTACAGCTTATATCTAAAAAAGTATCTCTTTTAATGCCTCTAAAATCATTTTCAGATCCAGTAGAAATAAACTATAAAAATGTCCAGGAATATTTTGGTATGGATCCTAATATGGTTACTACGTATAAAGGTCTTAGAGGAGACCCTTCTGACAATATACCTGGTGTACCAGGAATAGGAGATAAGGGAGCAAAAGATTTAGTCAATGAATTCGGAAACATTAATTCTATATATAAGAATATAGATAATATAAAACCAACAATAGCAAAAAAATTGATAGAGAATAAAAAGTCCGCATTAGAATCATTTGATGCTGCATCACTATATTTAGATATATCTTTGAAAGATTTAGATTTAGAAAAAAGTAAGATATTATTTAACCATGAATCTGTAATCTCCAAACTGGAGGAATATCAGTTTAAAAGTTTAATAAATAAGTATTTTCCTGATTATGTAAATTCACAGAATATAGAATCTGAAAAAGTGGGTCGTTTAAATGGGGTTATTATTAATGATATAACCTCGTTTAGTGATTTTGTACATAAACTAGAGAAAGTTAAAGAATTTGCCTTTTTATGCACGATATATGATAAAGACAAATTAAATACAGGGTCATTACCTTTTGGTATGTCTATATACATTGATGGAGAGGATAGTGTCTTTATAGATTTTAATAATTCTAATATTATTGAATCAAAAGTGTTTGAAAATTTTAGAAGTATATTTAAAAATGAAAAAATTAGGAAAATAGGCCATGATATAAAAAAACAGATGCATTTTTTGGAAAATCTCTCTATAAAGGTAAATGGAATATATTTTGATACGCAAATTGCATATTTTGTACTAAAGAATAAAAATACACCTCTGAAAAATATAGTTTTAGATGTCTTTGATCAAAATTTATATGACATAGGTGTTATAGAAACTAGTAAGAATGAAAAATTGGATGAAAAAACTATACTGATGATATACAGTAATTACAGTAAATATATATATAAATTGTATAAATATATTGATCAACAATTTAAGAAAGATAATATAATATCTGATGTGTTTTTTGATATTGATATGCCATTAGTGCAAGTTCTATATAATATGGAATGTGTAGGGATTAAGTTAAACAAAAGCTTTTTAGATAAATTATATGATAAATTTGAATTGGAACTTAGATACTTAGGGAAAGATATATATAAAATTGCAGGAACTGAGTTTAATATTTCCTCTCCGGCTCAATTAGGTAATATCCTATTTAAAACCTTATCATTGAAATCTTTTGGTAAAAAAAAGAGTGGAATATTCAATACTGAAGATTCAGTACTACAATCTATAGAGAAGGACAGTGATATAATACCTTTAATTAGAAGGTATAAGGAAGTAAGTAAGATTAAAAATACGTATACTAAAAACCTTGTTAAATTAACCGATTCTTCAAGTAGATTACACACAAGGTATAATATAACAGGTGCTTCTACGGGTAGATTATCATCATCTGACCCTAATTTACAGAATATTCCTATTAGAACTGAAACAGGTAGGCAAATTAGGGAAGCTTTTGTTGCAGACAAGGGTAGAATGCTCTTTTCATTTGATTATTCTCAAATAGAATTAAGAATAATGGCACATTATTCTGGAGATCCAAGTATGAAATATGCCTTTATGCATGATGAGGACATACATAAGTATACTGCATCGATCATATTCAAAAAAAAACCTGAAGATATTACAAGGGAGGAAAGAGGTGTTGCTAAAACAATTAATTTTGGGGTTATATATGGGATATCAAGCTTTGGACTATCAAGGCAACTTGGTATTTCGCGCTTAGAGGCAGATACTTTCATAAAGAATTATTTTGATACTTTCTCTAATATATCAAAGTACTATGACTGGATTTCAGAGTTTATAAAAGAGCATGATTACGTGGAAACATTATATGGAAGGAGAAGGTACTTTGATTATAATAAAGGATATGTTTTTGAAAAAAGAATTTTTAGAGAAGCAATAAATATGCCAATCCAAGGTACTAGCGCAGATATTATCAAGATAGCGATGATAAAAATAGGGAATGGCCTTATAAATAAATATCATGCAAATATGATTTTACAAATACATGATGAATTAATGTTTGAGGTAAGTGATAAGGTTGATAATAATAATTTTGTTGATGATATAACCAATGCTATGATAGAAGGGTTTAAGTTAAATGTTCCATTAAAAGTGGATGTGAAATACGGTACTAATTGGAAGGATATGTTAAATTATAAGAGATTATGAGAAATATAACTTTTGATGCTATTTGTAGGTATCTTCTAGAAATAGAAAATACAAGATCAAGGAATGATAGAACTAAGCTATTAGCTGAACTTTTAAAGCTTATTCCAGAAGAATCTATTAAGGAATTTATGTATATGCTAGATGGGAAGATAACTCCTAGATATATTAAATCAGATTTTAATATTGGTAGTAAAAGATTAATAGTAGTATTTTCCAAAGTTTTTAACATACCTAAAGAAGAAGTTTCTGGATCGTTTAGGGAGCTTGGAGATGTAGGGTTACTATTTTTCAACCTTAAAAAAAATGAAAAAACAACCTCTACAAAATTAAGTGAGATAATATTTATGTTAAATAAAATTACTCAAATACATGGTAAAAATGCTAATTTATATAAAGAACAAGAATTGGTTATTTTGTATAGTAAAGTTACTCAATTAGAAGGTAGGTTTCTATCTAGAATATTTGTGGGAAATTTAAGAATGGGGTTTAGTGATAAAACTATTTTAGATGCTTTGTCTTTTTCTTTAGGAAATGATAAATCTAAAAGAACAGAAATAGAATCTGCTTATGCAAAATGTTCTGATTTGGGTATAGTATCGAGTAAGGTTCTTTTCGATTTTAAGTCATTAAACCTCCTATCTGTGATGCCTGGAATACCTCTATTTGCAAAATTAGTAGAAAGATCAAAAACTATAGACGATGGAATAAAAAGATTTAAAAGTGTTATGGTGCAGCCTAAATTTGATGGTTTAAGGTGCCAAGTTCATATAACTAGTAAAGGAGAAATAAAATTTTATTCAAGGGAGTTGTATGATATGACTGATATGTTTCCAGAGATTACAAAGTCATTTCTAAAATTTAAGGGTATAAAGAGTGCGATATTTGATTCTGAAGTTGTAGGCATGGATAATATTAATAATAAATATCTCGCATTTCAAGAAACGATGCAAAGGAAGAGAAAATATGAGATAAATTCCTTTGTTACAGATATCCCTTTAAGTATATATATTTTTGACATTATTTATCTTAATGGTGAATCTCTATTAGACACTCCATTGGTAAAAAGATTTAAAATACTGGAAAATATTTTTAGAAATTCCTCCTATTCCAATATAAAAGTAGCTGAAACCAAATATTTTTCAGACTCAATAGGATTATATGATTACTTTAAGGAATGTTTATCTAACGGTCTTGAAGGTGTTGTTATAAAAAATCCAGAAAGTTTGTATAAACCGGGAACTAGGAATTTTGATTGGTTAAAATTAAAAAGATCTTCTTTAAAAGGTGTTGTTGATACAATAGATGCTGTAATTATGGGATATTTTAAAGGAGGAGGTTTGAGATCTAAGTTCGGAATAGGTGCTGTTTTAGTAGGTATATATAACAGGAATAAGGATAGAGTTGAATCTATATCTAAAGTGGGAAGTGGCTTTTCAGAAAAACAACTTGTTGAAATGAAAAAACAGCTAGATAGCATAAAAGGTGATACTATGCCAGGCAATTATTATATTAAAAAAGACATGTATCCTGATGTATGGGTTAACCCAAAAGTTGTAGTAGAGGTACGATCTGATGAAATCACTAAAAGTCCTACACATACAGCTTGCGAAGATAGTAAAAATAGAGGTTTTGCGTTAAGATTTCCTAGAATTATAAATATTAGGAGTGATAAAAGTTTTTATGATACAACTTCAGAAAAAGAGATAAAAACAATTTATAAAATGCAAAAGGGATAGCCATAAATTATTATCATGATATAATATGTCAATGAAATCTAACAACACATTGTTAAAAACTACAAAAAAACAGAAAGTCCTTGTCGCTATGTCTGGCGGTATAGATAGTTCTGTAGCAGCGTATCTTTTAAAAGAGCAAGGCTATGACCTTATAGGAATCCATATGAAATTTTGGACAGAAGAAAGAAAACAAGAAGGTTTTCTTTCTGGAAAAGAAAACAAATGTTGCTCCATAGAAAGTGTAGAAGATGCTAGGGATGTTTGTAATCAGCTTAATATACCTTTCTATGTTTTGAATTTCAGGGATGACTTTAAAGATGATGTGGTAGAATACTTTATTAATTCATTTAAAGCTGGTTTAACACCTAATCCTTGTGTGGTATGTAACAAAAAAATCAAATTTGGTCTTTTATATGAGAAACTAAAAGAATTTGGAGCTGATTATGTTGCAACTGGACACTATGCTAGGATAGCAAGAGTAAATGGACAGTGTTACTTACAAAGAGCTAAGGATACTTCAAAGGATCAATCTTACTTTCTTCATAATATTGATAGATCAGTATTATCAAAAACTATATTTCCTATAGGTGAGGTTGATAATAAAGAACAAGTAAGGAAAATTGCATCTGATATTGGTCTTAGGATATCACAAAAGAAGGATTCACAGGAAATATGTTTTATTCCTGGGAATGATTATAAGGGTTTTATAGCAAGGAATGTTAGGCATGAATCACCTAAGGGAGATATTGTTGATATGGATGGAAATGTTATAGGAACTCATGAAGGTCTTTTGTATTATACAATTGGACAAAGGAGGGGTATTAACACAAAACTAATAACCCCATTATATGTAGTAAAGAAAAATTTTAGAGATAACACATTAATAGTGGGAAGTCTTGCAGATTGTACTATAAGTAATATAAATCTTTTAAATACAAATTTTTTAACTGATAGGATAGAACAATATAAAGATGATATGAAAATACAAATTAGGTATAGAGGGAAAGATTTAGGTGTTGAAAAATTGAATATTATAAATAATAATACACTAAATGTAATACTAAAAGATGGAGATGTTGGTATAGCTCCTGGTCAATTTGGTGTTTTGTATAACAAAGATAATATAGTCCTTGGTGGCGGAGTCATTAATATAAAAGAATAAAAAATTATGTTTAACTTGAATTTTCAACAACTTATAAATCTACATTACTTAACTGTAACACCAGTAAGTAGTTTTTCTTATAACAATGTACTATTTTTCCTATTATTTGATTTATTTCTAATATGGATAATCTTTTTATATGTATATGTCTTTCTTTTAGAGAAAGATACTCCTAAGTATAGTTTGAGCAAAAAAATAGCATGGGTATATTTTTTCCTTACAATTATATTATTGATTTTATTAGTAGCTAGAAAACATATAATTATTTTTCTATCAATGAGACTTTTACTCGTGATATTTTTATTTATTTTAGTCTTGTCTATTTTGTATTTTTTATACTACTTTATATTTTCTTTAACAAAGGCTACTAGACAATACTATCGAAAGGTTACTATGGAGAAGTATCTGCCTAAAAGGAATAAAAAGAAGAGAAAGAAAAAATAATAAAATTCCCTTTGTTATAGAATTTATTGACATTTAACCTACCACATGGTATAAGAATATGGTTACATACATGTAAATATTTCCTTAAAAATAGTCCATAATAACAATATTTTTAGGCTATAAGGTTATTGACTTTTTAGAGCTTAGATGATATAAGTTTTGAGTCATTTTGTGTCTTTGTTCTTTTTACAATTCAAAAGTAGTAGGGTCTTTAAAATTCGGATTTTGAATATAATCCTTAAAAAATATTTATTTTTGAAGAGTTTGATCCTGGCTCAGGATGAACGCTAGCGGTGTGCCTAAAGCAT
>JAJZDR010000025.1 GCA_021805885.1 bacterium
TTTAACTATTGATAGAAAAGAATTTGATCTACTAGATGTAACAAAAAAAATAATTGATGACTTTTATTCATATGCATCACAAAAGAAGCAACAGATTATACTAAAAAGTGAACTTACTAATGCACCTTTAATAGCTGATAAATTAAAAATAGAAGAAGTATTGTCTAATTTAATAAATAATGCTATAAATTATACATTACATGGTGGTAAAATTATTGTTGAAGTCATAAAGGATCAAGATCCAAAAGGAAATAATAATTTTATTGTGAGTGTAAAGGATAATGGGATAGGAATATCTGAAGAAAATATTAATAAGATATTTGAAAAGTTCTTTAGAGCAGAAAATAGTGAGATACAGGTTAAAGGTACTGGGCTTGGGTTGTATATAGCAGATAGGATAATAAATATGCATAAAGGGAAAATGTGGGTAGAGAGTAAAGAGAAGAAAGGTTCAACATTCTATTTTTCTTTACCTGACAATGCATTAAAGAATAGCTAATAATTTTTTTATAGTCTTGTATTATGGATGAAGTAAAGAGTAAAAAGGTATTAATAGTTGAAGATGATCTTTTTCTATCTGATATATATAACCAATTTTTTACTAAAAGGGGTTATGTTGTAGTTAACGCTTATGATGGGGAAGATGCTGTATCAAAAGCATTGGCTGATGATTTTGATTTTATTATGCTTGATATTATGCTTCCTAAAAAGACAGGGATAGATGTTTTAAAAGAAATTAGGTCCACGGAGAATAAATCCAAAAATTTGCCAATTTTTATGCTTACTAATCTCGGATATGATGAGATTATAAAGAATGCCTTTGATCTTGGTGCTAATGGTTATTTTGTAAAATCTAACTTATTACCAAATCAGATTATTGATGAGGTAGAAGCATTTTTCGATAGTAGTAAGATAGTAGGTGGGCAATAATAAGTTCTCTGACTAAATAAAAATAAAGATGTTCGTATTTAAACGATAATCTTCAACCATAAATAGCCGATTTTTCTTGAAGACAGATTCTTCATGTTTAAAACTCCTTCAGGAATATGAGTTTTTTAAGTTGTTATCCTAGCACCACTGCCATGTTACCAAAAGTAGCAAAAGAGCTCATGAAATTCCCAATGGAGACCCACTCTGGACCCACAAACCCTAGAGGGTTATAGATCAACACTGAATTTGCTGTCACTCCAACTACCAACACGTTGTGTTCCCAACCATATCTTGGATACTCTACCAACCTACCATCAAAGGCAGTCCAATTATTAAGTGGTGAGTATTGCAGTGCCCCACCGGTGGCATCTACCCACGCAATAACTGGATGATTCTCTCTGATATATTGAACTATTTGATCCTGTGTTAATCCAGTACCAGAGAAAAGAACTTTTGCTCCCTCAGTCTCAGCTACTCTTGCTATGTTACTATAGTAGGTCCCATATCCTGTAGGTGTAGCTGAATGTTGGTGTCCGTTAGGATTACCAACAAATGATGTATATGGATCTCCCCACTTTACAATTGTTGATCCACCCATAACAGGACCTTGTTCTTGCACATTCTCTTTATCTAATAAAGCTTGTTGTGATAAATTTATCCCCAATTGAGCAAGTGCCATCTGGAGAGATGCTGTCTCACAATCCTCTGTATATACCTGAGAAATATATGGTACTTTAGTAACTATTATTCCTTCTGTGGGTATAGCTTCACTAACAATTACTGGATTATGTGGATGTGAAAAATTTCTCCAATTTGGTCCTAAAGTTATTTCTGGTGTTGCTATAGTTATATGCGGGTTTGTATTCTTTGTATCCTTTGTATGACTACTTATTGTAGTCTCTTGAGATGAATTTGGTTTTTGAGGGATTTCGGATACTCCAGCAAATGTTGCTGCTGCAATTGCTGCTACACCAAGAACTGAAAGTCTTTGCCTAAATTTTCTAGAAGATTCACGCTTGTCCTGGTTAATCTCTTGGTACGATTTATCAGGTTTTAAAATCTCTGACTCATTCTCCATAAAGCTATTATATAACTTATAGAGTATATAAACAAACCAATCTACAAGATAAGTATATTATGTTTGAGAATAAATTAAAAATATTGTTAATAATTATTAACAAAGCCGAAGGAGGGATACGGGGGTAACAATTAAAAAGTGGAGAGGTATAGTTTGTTTTTATCTGTGTTTGAGCTATGTCATTTTCCCCGGTTTTTATTTATTCTGTCTTCAATTTCAAAAGAACGCCCCAATTATATCATTAACTAGATAATTAAACTATTCTATGGGATGAAATAGGACTTCGAAAATCTTAATTATATAAATCCTTCCTCAAATAATTTGCTACATATAGTAAAGACAAAAATGCTATATTGTGTTATAATCAAAAATATATATCAACAAGGAGGTGATTATATATTATGGAAACATTAGAATTAAAGAATTTATCTTTAGATGATCTTATGGATGGAATTGGAATAGGAGAGGTAACAGAAGAATTTAATATAAATGCCAATAAGAGTGAATGTAATGGTGAAGGTCACCCACAAAATTGTAAATGTAGTTGTAGATATAAATAAATCATAAAGGTAAAACCTCTATAGGCGGAGTTACTTAAATTAAGAATTTATTGCTTATGCAAGAAGATAAATATAAGTATTTAGAAAAAACAGAAAATCATAAGACAAGAAGTTATTATATAAAGAAAAATAAAGAAGCTGAGATTTATCTGGGAAAAATTAATCAGAAGAAATTAGATTTTATGATAAATGATGCAATAAGAATTAGTTTTAGGGCTTTGCCTATAGAAACAGAAAATGCTACCTTTTGGAGAGAATTTGATGCAAAAAATAATAAATCAAAAATATATATAAAATATAAAGGTGAAAAAGAGAAAATTATTATTGACATAAATAAAGCACAGAATAAGGAAGGTTACTATGATTATTATCCAAGTAAGCAAGGAAATGTAATAGCATATTTAACAGGGCAGGGAGGTTTTGAAACATATAACATATATTTAATAGACAGTAATGGAAAGAAAAGGACAGAAAAATTAAAGAATGTATATGAATTTCTAACTTGGAATTCGGATGAGACAGGATTTTATTATAATAAAAAAACATATATATCAGGTGACAAAAGAGATTATTCTTCATTCAAGTTTGAAATATATTTCCATAAACTTGGAACAAACCAGAAACAAGATACAAAACTACTCACAAATAAAGAAAAAGAATTTGATAACACGGCATTTGTTTATATGTCCATATCAGATAATTCAAAATATATCGTTATTGAAACTGAAAAATCTCTGATTATAAAAGATAGTAAAACTTTTAAGAATATATATATATCAAAATACCAAAATTATGATCAATATGCATTTTTTAGAGAAGATACTCTTTATATACGCACAAATGAACATAATGAATTTGGTGAAATTAGAGGTATAAAATTTAATAAAGATAAAACATACACAAAAGAGACAATAATTATAAAACCTCAGAGATTCTTACTTGATGATTACCACTATACTAAAAGTTATATTTATTGTGTCTATTTAAAAAATCTTTCCCATATAATAGTTATTTATAACTATAAAGGAGAAAAAGTAAGAACAATAAAATTCCAAGATAAAGGGACAGTATATATATCTGGAAGTTATTTAAGTAATGATATATATATATATTTCAATTCTTTTACAACCCCATATACTATATATAAATATATATTTGATAAAGACAAATTAGAAAAAATTTACCAAAGTCAAACAAAAGATATTTTTAACCCTGCCG
>JAJZDR010000052.1 GCA_021805885.1 bacterium
CTGCGTTCTCTTCTCCCTGAGCTCCAGTTGTTATTATAAGGATTTCTTTATCTGGATATTTAGAAGTATCTGAAATTTTTATAAATGTATCCTTAGGAACATCTAAATAACCAAGGTTTTTAGCAATTTTAATAGTCTTCTCCATAGATAATCCTGAGATTGCAACCTTCCTTCCATATTTATGTGACAGAGATACTAATTGGTTTACTCTTGTTAATAACGATGAAAATGTTGCAGCAATAATTCTTCCCTCCGAATGTATAATAATATTCTCCAAAATTGGTGTTATGGCACTTTCAGAGACAGACATACCCGATTTATTAGCATTTGTACTATCTGACATCAAAAGTAGAACACCTTCCTCTCCCACCTTTGTTATTTTATGATACTGTGTAACAGGTTCTTCAAATGGAGTATTGTCAAATTTAAAATCCCCAGTATGTACAAGATTTCCAAACTTTGTACCAACTATAATCCCAACTGAATCTGGGATATTATGGTTAACTCTAAAAAAGCTCATGTTAAAAGCTCCTAAATTGAACTTGTCTTCCGGAGAAAATTCTATTATCCTGGCCTTATTTTTTAACCCAATAGATTTATCGGCCAATTTCTCTTTAATGATTTCAACTGTCATCTTTGTCCCATAAATAGGCGGATTTCCAAGTTTATCAAGAACATATGCCAATCCCCCTATATGATCCAAATGTCCATGAGTTATAACAAAACCTCTTATTTTATCTCTGTTATTTTGTAGATATTCAAAATTTGGTATTAGAAAATCAATACCATATAAATTATCTTCTGAAAACCCAAGTCCAAAATCAATAACGATTATATCGTTACCTAGTTCTATAATAGTAGAATTAATACCTACCTCTTCTACACCTCCCAGTGTAATAACCTTTAATTTATCATCCATATTTTTATTTTCCCATTGGATCAAGATCCTTGGACCTAGATCCTTATTTTATAAAATTATTATAATAAGCAAGCCTCCTTGCTTTTTTATATATATATGAGTACCTTTTTTAGAAAGTACACTTTTGTTTTCAATTTTACCAGATAAGCTCTTAATAATTGCATGTTTAGATAACTTCAAAGAAAATATATCTCCGTTAAGGGTAGATACTTTAAGTATATTATTCTTAAAAGATTCAATTTTTCCTAAAACAGTTATGTTCTCTTGATGAGGCCCTTGGCTTTGACGATAACCATAAAATCTTAAATGAGAACCAAATACTGCTCCCAAAGAAAAAGATAAAAATAGTAATACAGCAAAAACAATCCCAGCAGAAAGAGAGATTATAACAAACTTACTTTTCTCCATATATCCTTAATTTGAAATAATACTACCATAAAAATTATAACAGAAAAAGCCAATACTAATACTGCTATACTTGTTTGGTATAATAGCTGAAAAACAGATATTATACCTACCATCATTGAAAAGATCAATAGAAATCCGAATATGAACGGGTAGTACAATATATAAAGTTTCCTTTTCCTATTGATCTTTTCTATAAGATCCTGGTTAAAATTTTTACTTACTTTGAAAGTCTGTAAATTGTTAAATATAGCCATTAAGTTCATTTTTAATTGCCCCCTTTGCTCTTTTAATTCTAGTTTTTACTGTACCAAGTGGAAGGTTTAAAATTTCAGATATTTCATTGTATGAGAACCCTTCCATATAATACATCAATAATACTATTTTATATTTTTTTCCTATTTTATTCAATGCAGTTTGTACTAAATTCTCCCTCTCATATGTATCTTCTTCTTTGTGAGGATCAGTTATTTCAAAATCTAAACTAGATAATTTTCTTTCTCTAAATTTGTTATATATAGTATTTTTAGATACTCTATAGATCCACGTTTTAAAAGAAGCTTTTGTCTCATCATATTTATCTAGTTTAAAATACACCTTAACAAATATATTCTGCACTATATCCTCACTGTCTTCTCTGTGTGATAGATATCTTAGGGTAAAATTATAGATATTATCTTTATACCTATCTACTAGTTCCTCAAAAAACTTTATGTCTCCAGTATGTCTAAAATTGGTGACTAACTCTTCATCTGTTATTATAACCATTCACCTATATATGTATACAAAAATTATTTCTCATTTGTTTCATTATGTCCATATATTTATAGATTATCTTCTATAAATTTTTTCCCTTATACTCTTTATTATCAATGACGGTTTTGATATATTTTTCTTCTCATAATAAAAAATCCCCATGAAAATAAGAAGTAGTGCTACTATAAAAGATAGTATAGACACTGAAAGTAACATAATTACTGTAGCGACAACACCAAAAAGTGGGAATACCTCTCCCCCTAGTCTTTTAAAAGTTTTCTCGCTTATTATATCACGAAATCTAATATGGACCATAACTGCAGCAAAATTAATAAGTATGAATATAAACATTACTATTGTTGCAGCAACTTCAACAAGAAAATTTATATTATTAACTAGCAAAAACAGTGTTGTAACTAAAAATATAAAGATCAATGAGTTTCTTGGTACATCATATTTATTTAATTTAACAAATTTTGAAGAGATCTGACCCTCTAAGGCCATACTAGATATTGTTCTAGTGGTTGATATTATATTTGAATTGGCAGATGATAGCGTAGCGAATAGTGCAGCCAGTGGAATTAAAAATCCAAGAGTTCCCATGGATTTCTCAGCTGCCAATCCCACCGAAGCTACATTAAAATTTGCCCCAAGAACAGATACTGTTGCAATAACAACAAAAAGATAAATTATAAGAACAAATATCAAAGAGAGAATAATAGCCCTAGGTATGTTTTTTTTAGGATCCTTAGTTTCTACTTCCATATTAGATATAACCTGAAACCCCATAAATGAAATAAATAAAATACCTATTACTTTGAATACACCCCCACCCCCATATGGAAAAAAATTAGAAAAATGAGAAGGATTAAAATGTGACACCCCAAATAAGCCAAATAAAAATAATATGAATATTGTTACAATTACCAACACACCTTCAAACCATTTAGTATCAGATAAATCAAGATATGCTAGACACATCAAAAATATCAATGCTATAAAAGAAAAATATATTGGGTGTATGCTATGAATAAAAAAAGTAGACATGTAATCTCCAAAAACAGAAAGTACAAAAGCTATAAATATAGCTCCACTTATATATATAGCCCATCCTGATATAAATCCCAGGAAATTACCCAAAAGTTTTTTTATAAATAAATATCCTCCTCCGTCTGAAATATATAAAGCTGAAAGCTGTGCATATGATATTGCAGAGATTAAGATAATTAAAAAAGCAATAATATATGAAACTATTACTCCTGGGCCAGCAATATTAAGTGAAATACCTGTAAGGGCAAATATACCGCCACCTATAATAGATCCTATTGAGAAGGTTATAGCTCCAAACAACCCTTGTTCTTTTTTCCTATTGAAAGAGATAGGGTATAATCTTTTGTTACCTTTAAATAAAGACATAGTTTAACCAGAAAAATATACTTAATTATAACTTTTGCTTTGATAGAATACTATTATTTCCATTTTTTTAATGATGATTACTATATGTGTAGTAATTTTAAAAAAAAATTTCAGATATTAAATGTATATATAGTATACAAAAAATGAATAAGTTACGAAACATATGAGACTCTTAGATTAGTAAGGAGAGTCATGAGAGAGCATACAGGAGTGTCAATGAGTTACGGTAATATTTGGTATAATACTCCATTAATTTATACAAGGAATAT
>JAJZDR010000009.1 GCA_021805885.1 bacterium
TTATCCATTATTACTTTAGCTGAAACAACTTTTCCAACTTTAGCAAAAACTTCTTCAAGCTCTGCATCTGTGATGCTATATGGGAGCTTACCAACAAATAAATTCTTTGCCATGATCTTAAAAAAATAAAATAAAAATGACTAAATCAAAATCCATGTACATAAATAAAGGTTAGCAATTCCTTTATATTAGACCCTTTAAACCTATAGACCATAATAAATATTATTATAATCAATTACATAATTAATACTAAATGTGGATCACTGAGTCTTGAGGATTCTTGTATTTAAAAATACATATACATTAATTTTAAAAATTGCCTAATAAACTTTCCTTTAACAGATTGAATATTATGTCTTATTGTACAACAAATCCTTTATTATTGGAAGAGCTAAGTAAATTTGATTGTCTGTACGCTTTTTTTTCAATATTAAATGGTTATTCAATCTCTCTTTAAACCTAGTTTTTTGAACATATCCTTGGTATCATCTTGCTTTTGAGCTTTTTTCCCTTTTGATAGAGGTAGTGTAAAAGAAAATGTTGAGCCTTTCCCTTCTTTTGAATCTACCCATACCCTACCTCCATGTTTTTCTATTATACCCTTAACAACATACAACCCTAAGCCTGTACCACCAGGTCTTACAAGTAAATACCTTGGATCATTAGGATCTCCAGTGTAATTATTAAGTCTATGAAATTTTTGAAACAGATTTGGTATATCATTACTTGCAATACCTATCCCTTGATCTTTAATATGTACTGTTAACTCTTTATTATTCTCTTCTATAGATATAACAATAGTTCCTTTTTCCGAGTATTTTATTGCATTTGATATAAGATTTCCCAATACCTCTTCAATTCTTGTTTTATCAGCAAAAACCTGATGTTTTATACCTCTATCCTTATATTCTATCTTCAAACCTTTTGACTCAGCATCTCTACCAAATCCTATAAGCTGTGACTCTATCATAGAGGATATATCAATATACTCAGGCAATATAGTGATGTCTGTTTTTCCCAACCTTGAGGCCTCAAGAAGTGTATTAACTATCCTTATTTCATTCTCTATACTCTCTACAGTCCTAGATGTATATCTATCCAACCTTTCCATGTCATCCCTATATTCTTTACCCTTTAATTTTATCTTAAGTTCATCAACTAGGTCCTTTGCCATATAAGCATTACCCTTAACAATTGTAGCTGGAGTTCTTAATTCATGAGATGCAATAGATAATAAATCATCTTTGAGTTTATCCAAACTAGCAAGATCCTCATTGGCCTTCTTAAGTTCTGTATTTTTTTTATTTAACTCAATAGTCGCTTCTTTTACTTTTCCTTCTAACTCATTATTAAAATTCAACACTTCCTTATATAACCTTAAATTAGTTATAAAAATTGCTATTTGTACCCTTAACTGCAGTAATATTTTTACATCATTTGTGTAGTAGGGATCTCCAGATTTCTTTTTACCAAGAAGTATCAAACATAATATATTATTTCCTGATTTTATGGGTAATATAAGATCAACATCCTCTAAAATCAATTCTTCAAAATTTTCATCTTCAGATTCACTTAACAAAAGTATATTATCTAATTTGTAGAAAACGCTAAATTTGTCTTGAATAAGCTTATCATCTATGCCTACAGAATGAATATCTAATGATGAGTCTGATGATACTATTACAAAAGCCATTTTTGATACACCAAATATTTTCTCTATTGACTCTCTAAATATAGAAAAAAATTTATCTATATCTATATTTGTGTTAATTGATTCAAGTAAATGATCAATCTCCCCTCTTATATTACTTATTCTTTTAAAAACAATTATATCAAGAATTTGCTGAGATAGTTCATGAAATAAAGGGAATATTATAACAATAAGAGTAGAAAATAATATTTCAATAAATAATTCCACTGGAGTAAGTTGGAAATTCAAAACATAATTAATTAAAAAATCAAATAGAATAAGAAGTATAAAACTTATAATGTATATCAGTATATTTCTTATAGCAACTGTTATATTGAATAACCTTTGTTTTATTATTGCATAAGATATCAGCAGGAAAATAAATATTATATATATATTCGCTAATAAAATACTGTAACTGGTATTATGTAAAAAAATTGGGAATATAACATTGAAAATCAAGGCAATAATAAGAAAAGATGAAAAACCAGAAATAATGTATTTCAATTGAGCCTTGTCTTTATTAAAACTATTTCTGTATTGCAGATAAAAACTTCTTATTGTAAGTATTATATTTACAATATTTGCTATAAGAAAAAAGAATATACCTACACCCACAGTTGGGCTCACTGTTGGATGTAGGTGTACTCCAGAAAAGGTTAGTGGGGAAAAAATTAATAAACCAAATAAAATATCATAAATTAAGAAATATAAAATTATTTTTATTTCTTTTTTATCAATATACTCTCTCGAAAAAGATCTAGAAAATAAATATATTACTAATACAATAGAAAAAAATAGGAATGCTGTACCCCTTATAAGGAGTAGTGTGACAAATTTAGAGGAGGATATAAAAGAATAATAATTTATTATATTAGTAAAAAAGAAGAATAATGTCAGTACTAAAAAAGATATGTTTTTATATAATCTTCTTCCATTAAAAAATACAACCACTCCAGAAGTAAGTATGAAAAATGAAGAAATATATGTAAGTAACAATGAAAAATTCATACCTTTACTCTTTTATATTTAACTTTATTGTTAGTTGCAAATGAATTATCTTTTGAAAATTCCTCATACGTAATAATTGGTTCTACTTTTTCTCTTAAAGTATCATGTAATTTAGAATATTCACTATTCAGATTTTTGAGACTATCAACTATATATCCTTTAATATATTCTGTATCAAGAGTATCGACTGTATAGCCCTTTTTTATTTCTAAATTAAGTAAGAATTTAGGATTTTCATTTTTATCAAATTCTATTTCTGCTTGAAATTTTCCACTAATATAACCTAAAAGCTCAAAAGAATTCGTGATATCTTTTATATTATCTACATATATGTTTACCGAATATATTGTGAGTATAACATCAGATCGTCCACTCAAATAAAGACACGGAAGTTTAAGATCATTACCTTTTATTTCTATATTTATTTTTTTTGAAAGATCAGATAAAAGATATATACCTCCCCTGTCTCTTGTATCATATCTTATAAAAGGCATCACATCAAACAGTGTCAATATCAAATCACTATTCACTTCCTCTATGTATTTTGATAAAGGATTATATTGAGCTAAGGTTGGAAATAATTTTGTTTCAAATATTTTATCAACTAAAAATTCATCATTAGATCTTTTTATTTGATAAATAATCTTTTTAGTGAGATTGGTCTCTATAGCAATACTTCCAGCCTCAGAAGATGCTACAAGGGTAGATATACAAGCATCATCTTTCTTTTTCCCTAACAAATTCGCCATATATTCTCTCCATCCTAAGGTAACCCCTTCGCCTACTGCATAAACATATATATTTTTCTCTTTCAGATTAATATTAGATAAAATCGCTTCATCAAACATATCTTTAATAAAACTTGGATAACCCATAATTATAATCTGATCATAATCATTATCAATGGAATTTT
>JAJZDR010000051.1 GCA_021805885.1 bacterium
TCTTCTGCAGTATATGGAATTACTCCAATATAACCGTATATCAGTGCAAATATGAAAAGAATAATAAGATAATACAGAGTAAATCTATATGTTGTAAATTTATTTAGAAGAGAGTCTATATATGTAACCATAATTATTTTTTATATAACAAAATTTTCAAATTGAGATGTAAATACTGCATTTTTAAATTTATCTATCATATATCCTTCAAATCCCAATAGGTTTTCTATAAAATCTATTCCGATCTTCCCCATAGCAAAAGCTGCAGTTGCAAATCTATCAGCTTCATATGCATTTTCCCCTATAACCGTAACACTTACTATATCGCTATTTCTATCCTTATTCCAAATATGATCTCCTCTAATATAATCACCAGATGTAGCAATACCCTTATCAGTAAGTTTAACTCTTTTTATGACATCTCCTCTTAAAAAAGGATTTTCTATACCTATTATCCAATCTTTATTTTCACTATTTTTTCCCATAACTTCTATATCTCCTGCAATATTTATATAAAAATTTCTGTATCCATTACTCTTTAATATGTTCCCCGATTCATGTATTGCAAAACCTTTTACTATTCCAGATGGATCTAACTTATCTTTGTGTGAAATATCAAAATATCCATAAGTTTCTTTTTTAGTTTGCTCACACAGATCCAATATTTTTTTCATATCAGAGCTGTATAAAGAGGGTTCTATATCTCCTCTATTTATTTTCTCAATCTCACTGTCTTTTTTATATGTACTAAATTTATTATCTATATACTCTAGATATTCAAAAACTTTATCAAAAATATCCTCCTTAATATTTTTATCAACAACCTCTATCACAACAGGCATAGCCATTATAGTCACCTCTTTTTTCATAATTTATAACCTTTTATGCTGCTTGAGATAAAGCACTTTGCAGTGATTGTATAAAACCCTCAGATACATAGGATGCACCTGTAATTGTGTTTATATTTCCACTTTGAGATTTAATTACTTCAGATTTAAGCATAGGAATTGCTTGGGAACTTATATATGAAGAAGTAGGATTATCGTTTGGATATTGCAATACATTTATATTAGATATCTTTCCTGATGCTATAGTAACCTTTACCTGAACATTACCATAATATACATTTGCAACAGTTCCTGTAAAAGATCCATCTTTATATGTTTTCTTCTTTGCTGGAGCACTTGATGATGAGCTTGATGTAGAATTATTCACCTTTATAGGTGCTACCCCTTCTTGTGGACGTAATCTCAAGAAAATTACTATCACCAAAAATAGCACTGCAAAAATTGTTATCTGTGTATACTTTTTCATATTCTTTTGAGCTAATGAATAAATTAATGAACGATTCTACCATATGTAAGATTAAATAAAGATTAAATGATAGATTATATTAGAATGCAGGAGAAAGCATTGGAGTTGCTAGAGCTACTCCAGAAGGATCATTTAGAAGATTCTGCCCTATACCAGATTGTCCAGTAATACCATACTGCCAAAGGATTTGTTGAGTCTTAGGATTCAGCACAAAAACTCTATCATTATGATCATCAACAATTAGATAATTTCCATTTGGTAAAAGTTGTGTAGAGGAAGGATGGTTTAGCGCATTTGCTCCAGTTGGCTGATAACTCCAGACAACTTGTCCTGTTCTAGTTATCTCTTCTACTTTTCCAGGAGATACCCAATCAGTTGATAGTATATTTCCATTTGGAAGGACTACTGCATCTGATGGATAAGATTGAGGAAGATTAACTATCCACTCAATTGCCTTTGTAGCTTCATTTACATCTATTGCAGTATGGTTACCAATATTTGTTATAAGAAGTGTTCCATTTACTTGGGGCATTGCATCATTTGGAGCATTTAGATATCCTTGAGCATTTGAACGCACTCCTGTATGTCCATACTGCCAAACTATAGATCCTGCTTTGTTTACTGCAATTATTCTCATATTTACATCATCAGTAATAACCGTATTTCCATCTGGAAGTCTAAATGAATCATCTACATACTCTCCTAAATAACCTGAAGTAGCCCCTGGTACTCCAAGATGACCATAACTCCAAACTATCTTTTTAGTTAAAGTATTTATCTCAACGACTCTACTGTAATCTTCTTGATTTACAATTAACCTATTTTTTGCATATACTTGAACATCATCTGGATCTTGAATTCCATCCATCTGCCATATAATCTGCTTCTGCGGATTTACCTCAATTATTCTATTATTCTTGGAATCACATATGTATATATCTCCACCCAAAGGGGTGCTGGAAGAAAGATTTACCTTAGGTTTAACTGTAGTCTTTTTAGCTGCATTTTTAACTATTCTTTTACTTACAGATACAGAAGTTGTACTCTTATAAAAACTGTGATATACAAATATACCTATACCAGATAGTAATATTATTATAACTACAACTATAGATATTTTTTCTGCATTCATTTTATTACTCATTTTATATTTATAGCTAATTATGTTATAAGATATATGGATATATTATTACATTATCGAAACATAAAATCTAGTATATTTTATATATGAGAATATGAAAAAAAGAATCATAGCTTTAGCAGTAATTATTATTTTAGTAGTTTTTATTATTCACTCGTATGGAGGATCTTCTCATAACAGCATAAAATCAAATAAAACTGTAAAAAAAACTCTCTTAGCAAAAAAAGTTATTAATTCTACTGCATACTTTACAGGACTCAGCTACCTATACAGTATTAATATAAACAATAAAGTTAAAAATACTGTGAGTGGATATCTGGGTCCTGGAAAAGCTGCTGATTCTGTTGTGAAAATTACAAATAGCAATGAGTATGCAATATCAAATGAGAGTACAAGTATAAATATATGCTCATCCAATAAGTGCTCTCAAGGGAATTTTGTATCTACTATAACAGGATACACATTTAATAATACTTTTTATAAATTCCAAGGAGTAGGAGATCTAGCAATGTATAAAGGTTTTCTTTATGCAACTGATGTATTGAATGGGGCAATTGTGAAAATTAATCCTTCTAAATTTATTGCTACTGCAGTTGTTACAAATCTAAATAATCCACATGGAATATATTTTTATAATGGAGATCTATATATAAATCTTGAATCTTTTTCATATAATAATTCAGAGTGTAGCTTAATTAAAGTTAATACCTCTAATTGGAATATTTCAGGATGTGCATCTACATTAGGTGGATACGCAGATGGTGTAGCAGGGTATAACAATATACTTTACATAGTAAGAGACTATCTACAGTCATCTGGATACTATAATGCTAGTGTATACTCAATAAATCTAAATTCAGATAAATATAGTAACCTTATAAATGTTACTAACCAGTACATTGATGGAATAGGTTATAATTCAAAAGAAGTTTTAGCAGTATTTAGAAGTGCAAATCCAGATAGTCTTGGAGTTAAACATTATAATTATATACAAGGATTGTATAATATAACCTCAGGAAAACCAGATTTATTAGTATCTGGAACATTTGATGGTATATATTTCCCATATTAAAAAATTGAACTTAATTTATTTCTCTTATCTCAAGATTATCCAATAACTATAATTACATTGGGTATATATATATATTTTTT
>JAJZDR010000066.1 GCA_021805885.1 bacterium
CTTAGTTATTCCTTTCTAGAAAGCTAAAGCTGGTTCGAACCGTTGATACGTCGGGGAGCTGTTCTTGGACACCCCCCATTTGCAACACTCAACATATCTTGATATACCAGGCTAATACCGCGGTTAGAACACCCAGAATAGTTCCAAGTGAATTCTGATACAAATATTCTAACCAAAAAGATATTGCCCTGAATTTCAACTTCTCAGTGTAGAAACACATTCCGTATTAGTAAAGAATCACTGAATAGATTAATATCGCTACCCGTACTATCTATAATTTGGGTAGTGGTACTGCCCAAATTTTGACAAAATATAAGCACATATGCTATTGTTTACCTATGATTAAAAGAATATACAACAATTTAGAAGATCTGATAGAACCTAATAAAGTTCTTATCATCTTTGGACCAAGAAGGGTTGGGAAAACAACATTAGTCAAAAGCTTTTTAGAAAGAACTTCACTTAGATATAGGTTTGATAACGGAGATAATATTGACATACAAGAAATATTATCATCAAGAAGACTCTCCCTCATCACAGAATATGTTGGCGATAAAGAAATAATTGTTATTGATGAAGCTCAGAATATCCCATATATAGGAAAAGCACTCAAGTTAATCGTTGATTCATTTCCAGGAATAAAGGTTATTGCAACTGGATCTTCTTCCTTTGATCTTACAGGACAAATTGGAGAACCGTTGGTTGAAAGGAAAACTACTATTACATTGTTCCCTCTTTCTGCTATAGAACTCTTACCTGAATATAATAATAATGGCTTTGATTTCAAAAAGCATCTAAATGAATTTCTAACTTTTGGAAGCTATCCATCTGTTGTTACAAGCAATAATTTAACCACAAAAAAAGATACTTTGCATGAATTGGTCAATTCATATCTACTAAAAGATATTTTGGCTCTAGACAATATTAAAGATTCAAAGTTTATTAGAAATTTATTAAAACTCCTTGCATATCAAATAGGAAATGAAGTTTCACAAACAGAGTTAGCAACACAACTGGGAGTAAATGTAAAGACAGTTGCTAGATATTTAGATTTATTAGAAAAGACCTTTGTCATCTACCCACTTGGAGGTTATAGTAGAAATTTACGAAATGAAATCACAAGTAAGAATAAATATTTCTTTTTTGATAATGGAATACGAAATGCAATTATAGATCAGTTTAATAGTATTGATTTACGAAATGATATTGGTCAACTTTGGGAAAATTACCTCATGGGAGAAAGGATGAAAAAACGATTATATAAAGGGATTTACGGTTCAAACTATTTTTGGAGAACATATGAAAAACACGAGATTGACCTTATTGAAGATAGGGAGGCAGTTTTACACGGATTTGAATTTAAATGGGCAATAAATAAAAAGCCAGAAGCACCAAGAGAATGGGTAGAAGCATACCCTCATGCTGTGTATCAAGTAATAAATAGAGAAAACTTCTTAGACTTTATTTCTTAAATTCATTTTCACTCTTTTGATTACATGCTCTGAAATCTCACATTCTATTGCAATACTGACATTACTATTAGCCTTACTCTCATTTTCACTGACATCTTGTATTGGCCAACACGGGAAATTGATAAACATCACTAATTTTGGTACTTAATTAATGTTAACTAAATTATGGATACAAATTCCAGTCAGATAAAAGTAACAATACCTAAAATTACAAAAAATTTATTAATCAAAAAAGCTCAATCAATGGGTTTAAGTTTAAATGCCTATACTAAAAATCTTTTATATACAGATATTAAAGAGAACACATATCCTGAGTATAAAGCAGCTGTTAGAGTAGACAGATTGGTTAAAGAAGCAATGTTATTAGATAATAAAAAAAAGTTAAAATCTTTTAATTCTATTGATGAATTAGATAAGTTGGTAGATTCTGTAGATGCAAATTAAAACTCAAAAATCTTTTCTTAAAAAACTTAATAAATATAAGAAGGAAGATGTTAACAGGTATAATAGAATATTGTTAAGAATAGAATTATTTAGAATAGATGCTAATAATCCTTCATTAAAAATACATAAATTAAAAGGTAAATATGGTAATTATTGGAGTTTTTCAGTAGAAGATGATTTGAGAATAATCTATATCTATAAAGATAATGTTATTCTTATTGATATTGGTAATCATAATGAAGTATATAAATGATTATTTGATACCTTAAAATTAATCAATAAATATAAGTATTATTCTTATAGATACGTCTATTCCGATTGAATAATCATACTGAAACAAGGTGAGCGAAAAAGATTCTTTTAAACAATTTCAGTTTTGCATTACTAACTAGTTTTGCTGATTCATTATGACTCATTCTATTTTCTATATTATCAAGTTTTTCATAACTTATACAACTTTTTAAACATTTACCTTCTGGATCAATCTGTTTTAGTTTTTGATATGGAGTCATATACTCCAGGTATATTTTTTTAATTTTCCCCTTATGATCTACTATCTCTTCTGGGAATGCACAAGGTCTATGAAAGTTTAGATATTCATTAAATATATTATCATAGAATGCATTAACCTCACCTGCATACATTTTAGGTATGTGTAAATAGCCCATACACTTCCTTATTACTACTCCATTTTTTGTTTCAACTTGAGCATTATCATTTGTATGTCTTGGTCTTCCTTTAAGTTGTTTTATATTTAATCTATTAAGTATTTCAGCTGTATATCTATTAATATTTTCAGATCCATTATCTGAATGGAACTCTAGGATTATGAATGGAAATTCGTCTAGTAATTTCTCCCATACAGGAGCAAGAGAAGATTCAGCTATTACATCTAGGGAAGCTATCAGTTCCCATTGAGTTAGGGAATCTACTATATTTATATGATAGATTCCCTTCTCGCTATTCCTATCTCCTTGGTGTACTGTATCTACATTCAAATGACCTGCGCCTCCGTCATAGGTTAAGGGAGCTCTTATACCTATTGCAGAATTTTTAGGTTTAGTTCCGAAGAACCTGTGAGACTGCCTATCATGCATTTTACCGAAAAGTGTGTACATATATGATACTGAGATATCCTTTATATTTTTGTATTCAGTATGTTTATATATTTCATACTCATCTTGAAGAATCTTTCTTATTGCATTTCCTGAGATGAAATTGTGAACTCTTCTGGTCTCAAACAAAAGTTGTTTATCTTCATAAGTATATCTTCTACTAAAACCGTTTTCTCTTTTGTAGGCTTTACGTTTGATTGTTCCTTCTCTAAGATATTGGCTTGCTAACTCCCTAATCCTTTGATATGAGTATCCAGTATATGTGCTTAAAAATGATAATACTTTACC
>JAJZDR010000069.1 GCA_021805885.1 bacterium
GTCTTTTGCCTTTATATTTTAAGAGTTTGTCTGTAGCTTTGAAAGATTCTGCATTAACACCGATAGCATATGCTGTATCAGTTGGGTATATTATTATATTATCATTTTTTATTGAGTTGACAATCTCTTCTAATTCTTTATTCTTAAGTTTTGAATTTATATTTTTAACTTCAAATATTTTCATATTTTAAAATCTTATATTTTGGTCTTTTTAGTTTAGACTATTGAATTTTATTCTTCATAAACATTTAATATTATAATACTAGCATTAACTATCTGACTTATTAGTTTTTTGGTCTAGATAAAGTGAATTATTATTTTTTGTAGTGAAATATTGTAACATCCTTTGCAGGTAATCCAGTTTGATTATCAATTTCTTTGTTAGGGGTCACGGAGACTTCATCCATCTCTTCATATGGGAGTACCATTGTTAACCGCCCTCGACGCAGTAGAAGTGTTTTATCATATGCTTCTATTTTAACTTCTTTTGTTACCCTAAATATACTGATCACACCATTTGTGTGTTTAACAAATATATGTAAATCAGGGTTTTGTTGAAGAATACTAGAATCCATATGTTCTCGTATGCATCTGAGCATTTCTAACGTTACTCTACCCAATATTTCTTGTTCTGGTGTATGAGATTCTATCTCCATACCTAATTATACAATATTATTGTTAATATTTATATTTTCACAAATGTTATGGAAGAACCTTGTTTATTTGCTCTACCAGTTCTACCTATTCTGTGAAGATAGTCTTCATAGGTTGATGGTATTTCATAATTTATAACATGAGATATATCAAGTATATCCAAACCTCTTGCTGCAACATCAGTTGCGACAAGAATGTTGTTTATATTATTTTTAAAGTTATCAATAGCTCTTTGTCTTCTTGATTGCATTTTATCTCCATGTATAGATTCTACTTTAAATCCTCGTTTTAATAATTCTTTTGCAAGATTGTCAACATCTCTTTTAGTTCTATTGAATATAAGAACCTTTTTGTATTCATCCTTTATTAATAGGTTATGTAATAACTCTATTTTTTCTCCGGTATCTCTATATTTTACAATATTTTGAGTTATATTATTATACGAATCTTTGGGTTCTATGGTAATAATAATTGGATTTTTTAAAAGTTTTACAGCTAAAGTTTTAACTTTTGGTGGTACTGTTGCAGAAAAAAATAGTGACTGTCTTGATAAAGGAAGTGATGAAAATATATTTTGTATATCTTCTATGAACCCCATATCAAGCATTCTATCGACTTCATCTAAAACAACATTATTTATATCTTTTAATGGGACATAGTGTTTGGAGGTTAAATCTTTAATTCTACCAGGGGTTCCAATAATAAAGTTAGGATTATTTCTTAGGTTATTTATTTGTTGGTACATAGAACTCCCTCCTATAAGTAAGGCTGATCTTATAGATAATCCCTTTGAAAATTTGAAAAGTTCGTCTCTTATTTGTGATGCTAATTCTCTTGTAGGAGCTATAATTAATACTTTTTGTGAATTATCTTTTATTATCTTATCTATAAGTGGTATCAAAAATGCAGCGGTTTTACCTGTCCCTGTATCAGCAATTCCTATTACATCATTTCCCTTTATTATTTCTGGAATCGCCTTATCTTGTATGACAGTAGGGGATATAAAGCCTCTGTTTTCTATTATATTTTTTATTTCATTGCTGATTTCAAAATCATTAAATTTATTTTGAGATATATATTCTGAGGCATTATTTGTAGATGATTCTTTTACAAATAATGAAATATCTATTTTTTTTGAATCTATTTTATTTCTTCTAAAAGATGGTTTATTATCATAATTTTTATTATTGTTATTAGTATAAGTTCTCTCAGCTCTTTTTTGTGCAAATACTACAGATAACTTTCTCCCTTCAATCATTCTCTTATCAACATTATTAATTACATCTAAAGCCTCAGCAGTATTGGACATTTCTAAAAACCCAAATCCTTTTTTCTCAGGCACATAAACATCTACTATCTTTCCATACTTAGAAAATAGGCGTGTCATATCATCTCTATTAAAAGAAAAAGGCAAATTAGCTATATACAACCTTGTTTGCATAATTTTAAACTATAAACTATCTATGAAAAAGAATAGAATTTTTGGGGTAGGATTTCAAGAATTTTGATCTAACGATCTTAATCTAATGTCTGACCTTCAATATCTACTATTAGTCAATATGATTGTATTGTATCATAACTGAGTCAATATGTACATTGAATATATTTTAATGAAGTTTTAATAATCTACGGTTACTATAGATCAAGAGATATATTAAATATTAGTATGGCTGTATGAATGTTACTAAAATTTTATCGTCAAAGATATTTTTGGTCGTGGTTTCTTTAATTATAGGGGGGGTAGTTGGTTGGTTTTCATGGTATTTAGTGTACCCAAATCTACATGTTAGTGGATCTCAAGTTTGGACTGGGTCAGTTGCTCCAGCAACTGGTAAAGTTTCTACAACAGGATATTCTTCTGGAAGTAGCTCAGTAAATACTAAGAGTAGTGGTAGTCCTTCTTCTTCAACTCCTAAATCTACGCCTTCATCATCTTCTTCAAGTAGCTACTCTTATTGATAATGTTAAGGGTTATTAATTTCATCAAAAATTGTTATTAGTGTTTGGATTTCTAATTCAGTAGTTCTTGTTAATCCTAAATATCTTTCTAATTTTAGAGGATTAGATATTGGACCGTTACTTTTTAATGGATACAGTGTTGAATACCTATCAACAGACATTATATAATTGTGTTGATTTAATTGATATTCACAATGTACTTTATTTTTTTGTATAACTAATATAGATACCAGTGGCACATCATCATTTGCATCTGTTCTTTGAGATATGTGTATTAAGTTTCCGCCTCTGAAAATTAGTTTACTTTTAATGCCTTCTGATAAATAAAACCGCGGCCCATCAGAAGCTACCCCAATAGTAGTTATGCTATCAATCACATCATATAATTGATGTAAAGTTTGTTGTGAAGGGGGAGCACCATCTTTATAAAAGTCTAAATTCTCCATTTTGGAAATATTATATCTTTATTATATTTTCTCTTTCTTGACCAGTGGATATATATGATATTTTCATACCTATTTGTTTTTCTATTTCTTTGATATATTCTTTTGCTTCTTTTGGTAAATCCTTATAATTTTTCACTCCATTTGTATTCTGTTCCCAACCTTTTAGTGTTTTATACATTGGTTTAACTTTAAATAAAGATTCTGTATCTATATCTTCATAATTAACTTTTTTATTATTCATTTTATAATGAGTACATATTTGAATAGTTTTAAAAGAGTCTAGAATATCTAGTTTAGTAATTGCAATCTTATTTATCCCATTTATTTTTATTGCAAATTTTAATAATACGGAATCAAACCATCCACATCTTCTTTCCCTTCCTGTGGTTGTTCCATACTCATGTCCTCTTTCTACCAATATGTCTTTGTTTTTATCAAAAAGTTCTGTTGGAAATGGTCCTGATCCGACTCTTGTTATATATGCTTTTGAAATTCCAATAACATTATCTATTTTTTGTACTGGGATTCCTGTACCTGCATTGATTGCACCAGGGAGTATATTAGATGCAGTGACAAATGGATATGTGCCCCAGTCATTATCTAGAAAAACACCGTGGGCTCCCTCTAGTAGAATACCCTTGTTTTTTTTAATTGTTTTTTCAATTAATGGTAGGCTTTCATGAATAAAAGGTTTTATCTTTGTAAAAAATTTAAAATAACTATTTTCTACATCCTTTTGTACAATCGTTTTCCCACCTAAAGATTTTAATATTTTATTCTTTATTAAAAGTTGTGTTTTTAATTTTTCACTGAAAACTTTTTTATTAGAAAGATCATATAGTCTTATTCCATTATAACTCACTTTGTCAGCGTATGCAGGCCCAATACCTTTCCCAGTTGTTCCAGTCTTGTTTTTACCTTTTATATCTTCATAAATTTTATCTAAAGATTTGTGATAAGGCATTATAATGTGACATCTTGGAGAAATTAACAACCTATTATCTAAATTAATTCCAGATTTTTCTAAAGTATCTATTTCACTTATTAAGACTTCTAAATCTAATATAACTCCATTAGAAATTATAGTCTTAGCTTTTTTATTAAATATGCCTGAGGGTATCAGGTGCATGGCAAATTCTCCATACTGATTTACTACTGTATGTCCAGCATTATTTCCTCCATGGAATCTTATTATTAGGTCTGATTGCAGGGATAAATAATCTATTAATTTTCCTTTACCTTCATCCCCCCACTGAGTTCCTATTATTATGTTTATTGCCATTACGGATGATATTGTATTCAAGTTCTAATTTAAAATCAATAGTATGTATTATTTATAATAAATAAAATAATTATTTAGATCTTTTTAATATTGAATAAATTACAGGCACTATAAATAATGTTAAGAAAGTGGAGGTGAATAACCCTCCTATAACAGTTATTGCAAGAGATTTACCTATTAGAGTAGAGGTTGAGGAGAACATTGCTAAAGGAAGCAGGGCAAACATAGTTGTTATTGCTGTCATCAATATTGGTCTTAATCTTACCTTTCCTCCTTCAATTATAGCTTGTCTTATATCAACCCCAGTAGTAATATTTTGCTTAATTTTGGTAAGAAGAACAATAGCATTCGTTACCACTATACCAATAAGCATTAACATTCCTATTAATGATGGGAGATCTAATGTTGAATCTGTTATAAATAGAGCAACCAAAACACCTATTATGGTTACAGGAAGAGAGAAAAGAATAGCGATAGGTTCTATTATAGATGAGAAAGTTGCTATCATTATAATAAGTACTATAACAACTGATATTGCCATGGCTTCAAAAAGAGAGTTAAATGAAGATGCCTGCTCAGACGAAGATCCTTGATTCTTGATAGTAACATTATATTTACTTTGAGCTTTATTAACATAATTTGTTATACTGGAGTTTATACTTTGTGTATTTTTTGCAGTTATTAATGCATCAATCACTGAAGCTCTTTGCCCATCCTCATAAGTAATACTAGAGTTATATTTTTTATTTTTTACTGTTGCAACTTTAGATAAGGGAATTTTATTTCCCATAGAATTAGTTATATATATATTTGAGATATTAGGCAAATTGTCCACATATATGTATGTATTATATGATGAACTATTTATACTGTAATTTTGAATTTCTGATGGTGTAAAATATGGAGATATTTGAGATAAAACTTGTATTGATGATAATAAGTTTTTAGAGAGAGCATTGTTATTTAGTGTTATTTGTTTTTGATATGTATTCTTAGATAGATTTGATGAAATATTACTTACCCCTCCCATACTTTTTAGTTTATTAAGAAGATAATTATTTGCTTGGTATAAATTATTAGAATTGTCTGAATTTATTGACAATGCTACTGAGTTTAGATTTCCTACTGCTGATAATAGATTTACCTGGCTATTTAATCCTTTAATCTTATTTGCAAAATTTTCTATATTAGATATTTCATTATTAATATTATTATTATTTTTAAAGTTTATAAAAATCTGAAATTTATTATTTTGAGGTGTAGTATTTAATGCAATTCTTCTATTATTTGCTAATCCTATTGATACAGTGTATAAGGATATATTATTTATTGTTTTTATATAATTTACTAATTTAATTGCTGTATTATATGTATCTGTTTTAGATGATCCAGTTTTAAGTGATCCTGAAACAATTGCATTTGGTTGAGTTGGAGATGGGATGAACCCTGTTTTTATAAAAGGAATTAAAAATAGTGATGATATTATTAAAATTAGTGTTATTAATATAGTTGATATCTTGTGATTCAAAGATATATTTATTAGTTTTTCATAATATTTTGTTAAGAAGAATTCCTTTTTCTTCAATTTAACATTTTTACGTAACAAGAATATAGCACTAAATATAGGTATTACTATTATTGCCGTAAAGAGTGATGCTAGAAGAGCAGATGAGGCTGTAAAGGCAAAAGGTATAAAGAATGATGAAGTAATTCCTCCTACAAATGCAATTGGTAAAAATACTCCTATTGTGGTTAAAGTTGATGAAGTTATAGCTCCACCAACTTCTTTTACAGAATTTATAAGTAATTTCTCATCTTTTATGACATCTTCTGATAGATGTCTGAATATAGTTTCAATCACAACAATACTATCATCAAAAATTCTGCCCAATGCTACAGATAATCCAGAAAGAGACATTATATTAAAGGTTATATTCTGCACATTCATTAGTGTTAATGTAAAGAATATTGATATAGGAATAGACAGAGATGCTATAAGTGTAATACTTCTACTTTTTAGAAATATCAATATTATAAAGATGGCAAGTACTATTCCAAGGACAGTTTCTTTAGATATTCCATTAATGGTTGAATTTATAGTAGAGGTGTCATTGCTAAGTATTTTATATTGTATCCCATTAGTATTAAGTTGCTTTATTTTATTTAATATAGTACTTATTACTTTTGTAGTATTAATATTTTGTTGTCCAAAAACATCTACTAAGTCAGATTTACTACCATTTGTATCAACTATTTGATTGTTGTAAACTTTTATAACATTTAAGGTGGCAATGTCTTTAAGTTTAATAATTTGTCCATTATAGTAGGATATTGTTGAATTTTTAAGGTCATTAATATTGGTTACATTAGAATATATTGTTACTGGTTCAGTTATATTTTTTGAAGTAATAGATCCAATTGGTGCATCTACATTATATGATTTTATAATATTCACTACAGATGACACTGAAATATTATACTCAATTAATTTATTATAATTTAAGTTTATTTTAAACTCTTGAGTTTGATTCCCATAATAAGAAACATTGCTTACCCCTGAAACTGTATTTATATATGGAACTATAGTATTCTTTACAAAATTGTCCCTATTTTTTCCAGAAAATGAAAGTTCTAGTATTGGTATATCAGAAAAATTAAACTGAGATACACTAGGAGTGCTAACTTGCCTAGGTAGTTGGACTGATTGAATGTCTTGGTTAATACTTTGTTCTAATTGATTAAGGTTTACTCCATAATGTGATGTCACAATTATTGTAGTGTATCCATTGTCAGCATTTTCTTGTATATCTTTTATGCCGGATATAGATTTTATAGCATTATAGATAGGCTCAGTGATATTTGTATAAACTTCTTTTGCGTTTGCACCAGGGTAATTTGACTGTATTATTAAGGTTGATAAATTTACATTAGGAAACACTTCCCTATCAGCTACTACATATGAGTATGTCCCGAATAATACTAAAAAAATTAATATTACAAATATTAAGGTTTTGTTTTTTAATGAATATGAAACTAATTTCTCTATCATAATAATTAGGTTATCTAACAATCACAAATATTACCATAAATTTTATAAAATACAAAATATATAGATTTGTTCTTTAATTCATTATAAATCAACTATAGTGTATAATAATATTATGATATTAAATCAACTTACTAAAGAAGAAGCATCAGTTATATTAGATAAAAATACAGAAGCACCGTTTGTTGGAGAATATTATAATTTTTTTAAGGAAGGTAAATATATTTGTAGACAATGTGAGACGCCTTTATACTTATCTAATGATAAATTTGAAGTAGGATCTGGATTCGCAGGCTGTGGGTGGCCTAGCTTTGATCAAGAAATTGATGGCATGGTTAAAAAGATCCTTGATAAAGATGGTCATAGAACTGAAATTATATGTAATAATTGTGGGGCACATTTGGGGCATGTATTTTCTGGGGAAGGCTTCACGAAAACTAATATGAGGCATTGTGTAAACTCAATTTCATTGAAATTTGTCCCTAAGGTTTAAGCTTTTAATAAGTATTATGAATGATAATGAAAAAATAATTTTTGGAGGAGGTTGTTTCTGGTGTACGGAGGCAATATTTAAAAGGCTTAAAGGTGTTTCTTCAGTAACTCCTGGTTATGCTGGAGGTACAGTAGATAATCCTTCATATGAAGAGGTATGCTCTGGTAATACAAATCATGTGGAAGTTATAGAAGCAGAATTTGATAGAAATGTTATTTCACTTAGAGTGCTTATTGAAATATTTCTGCATACTCACAACCCCACAGAAATTGATAGACAAGGTAATGATATTGGAACTCAGTATAGATCTGCAATATTTTATTTTAATGATGAACAAAAAAGTATTGCAAATACGGTTATAGCTGAAATTGATAAATCAGGTTTATACAAAGGTGTTATAGCAACTAGGATTGAACCATATGTGAATTTTTTTAAAGCAGAAAATTATCATCAAAATTACTATGATAACAATAAAAATAATTTTTATTGTAGTGCCATAATTAGTCCTAAAGTTCAAAAATTGATTAAAGAATATTCCTCAAAAGTAAAAGAGGAGTATATAAATTGAGATATGGAATTATATCTATTGCGTCATGCAGAATCACAAATGAATACTAGACCAGAGTTAATCACTGGCAGGATGAATGAGGTAGTTCTATCTGATGATGGTGTAAAACAAGATTCAATGTTAGGAGAATATTTATTAAAGAATAATATATTTCCCAATATAGTATATTCATCTCCAGCAGAAAGAACTATACAGACTGCTCGTATTGCACTTGATAGTATGGGAATGACGGACACGAAGTTAGTAGTTGATTGTGGTATTCAAGAAATGGATCAAGGAGAATGGGCAGGCAGACCAAAAAGAGAAATTTATGTAGAATCTATTTTACGAGATATGGAATTAAAAGATAAACATTTTAAGGCACCATCTGGAGAATCAATGCATGAAGTAGGAGAGAGGATGTTTAATTTTATTTCTAGTGTTAATAATGGCGGTGAAATAGTTTTTATATTTTCTCATGCTATGGCTATAAAATGTTTAATTGGTTTTATTTCTGGATTAAATAGAGAAGAAATATATAATTTGAAAGTAGGAAATGCATCAGTTACATTACTTGTGAAAGAAGATAATTCTTTAAAACTGACTTACTTAGGAAAAGATTATATTGATATATCTAGATTATAAAACCTTCTTTTTTAAGAAGATTAATTTTCTTTCTTGATCCTATAGCCCCATTATATCCTCCTATTTTGCCATTACTTTTTATTACTCTATGACAAGGGATCATTGGGGCATATGGATTTTTTCTGAGTGCATTTCCTACAGCCCTATAAGCTTTTGGTCTACCTATTCTAGATGCTAACTCTTTATAGGTAATTATAGATCCTTTTTTAATTTTCATGGCTTCAATTAATACAGCTTTTTGAAATTTAGTAAGTTTTCTTGAATTTATAACTTTTAATTTGTACGTTTTATCCATATTAGTATTATATATTATTTAATTTCTCTATTTGTTTATATCTAAAACAATATTTATTATGATTATTAAATATTCCTATAGATTCCATAAATGAATAACAAATTTTAGGGCCTATGAACTTAAAACCTTTTTTTTTGAATTCTTTATTAACCTTTTCTGCTATTACTTGCTTATCTTCATCATTAACGATTTTATAATTTACAAAATTCCATATATATTCATCAAAACTGCCATATTCTAATTGTATCTTCATAAAAATTTTAGCATTATTTAATATAGAATTAACTTTTAATTTATTTCTAATAATTCCTCTATTATTAAGTAAATCCGTTATTTTATTTTTATCATATAAAGATATTTTTTTATAATCAAAATTATCTAATGATTTTCTATAATTGTCTCTTTTTGAAAGTATTATTAACCAAGAAAGGCCTGCTTGCATAGATTCTAAAACTAACATTTCAAACAATTTTCTATCTCTATGTTCCGGTACACCCCATTCTTTGTCATGGTACTTTAGATACAAAAAGTCATTAGTAACCCATGTACATCTTTGAAATTCTTTACTCATAAAAATTTAATTATCTATATATTCTTATTAAATGGATGCTTATTAATAAGTCTATTTATATCATTAATAATTTGATTAGCATTGTTGACTTCAATAATTATTTCTTTATATTTTTCATCTTTTAAAAATATGGATATAGTTTTTTCAGGGTGATGTATTTCTAGAAACACCATCTCATTGTCATAAAATGTTCCTTCAGAAATTATTCCTGGTAGATTTGATCCAGCAATTTTCTTAATTCCTTTAATTCCTAACCATTTTTTAGCATCTTTTGTATTTTGAGACACAGAAGAAATGTGATTAATTGGAATCTTTAAGTGGCTTTTTAAAGCAAGTATTTTATCTATACCTTCCATTTCTATTATTATATTTTCACTATCTGATGTTACTGTTGTCATATAGGCCATTTTATATATAAATAATGTAAAACTCAAGTGTTAATGATATAACAAACTATAAATATAGATCTATCTAAAAAAAATATTTAATTTTATGATACACTATAAATAAACTTTAAGGAGGTGATTTTATATGAAATTTACAAAATTTATGTCTACTCCTACAGGGAGGGGTATTAGAATTGTTGTGGGTTTAATATTAATATATCTTGGTTTCTTTGTTATTCATGGTAAAAAAGGAATTGTTGTTGCTATAATAGGATTAATTCCTTTTCTGGCAGCCATATTTAATGTTTGTATATTAGCACCTTTATTTGGAGGTTCTTTTAAAGGATCGGATGTTAAAAACTAAAGTCAAATAGCCTTTATGGGAGCAATTTATCATTTGGTAATTTGCTCCTAATTTTTTATAGAGCAATAATTTCTAAATGGGGATTTAATCTATGGTTTCTTTTACTTTGTCTGGAGTTGCAGGATTTACTAATTGGATAAGTTTAACAATTCCATATGCAATTACTAAGTATATAAACATAGCAACCAGTGTTGACCATTCAAATACTGAGTTATATGTTACTGTTACATGAAAGATACTAGAGAATGGTTGAGAAAAAACATTACTAGTAGAGTATATAAAACTTACAAAGCCACTCCCAGGATTTGCAGCTGCTAGTTTTAATATAAATCTGAATGCTAATAATACCTCAATTATTCCTAAAATATACCAAACTATTTGATGTGCTCTAAAAATAACTTTTTTTGTTTTATAGTTATTTCCAGTATAAGCAGAACTCTTAGTCTCTGTTGTAGTATTTTCTATATTCTCGGTATTATTGTCCATATAATTGTATAAATATATTATACTATCATAGTATCTATGTTAATGTTATTAAGCGTAGATAACTTTTTTAATAACTACGGTATTATAGATAAAGAGTTTATAAAGCAAGGGTCATTAAGTTAGATTGATATCTCAGGGTATTTTGAGTATTGATAAGGGGGGTATCCTGGATGGCTCCCCGTCGTATCAACGGTTTGAACCAGCTTTGGCTTTTTGGTACATATTAATAGAAGTATTCAGAAAGGATGATATATAAAATTATAATAAAATCTTATTTTAAATCAGAATATTCTTCTTTGATTCTTT
>JAJZDR010000068.1 GCA_021805885.1 bacterium
ATAAAATTAGTTTTTAGTTACTTGATAACGACTAGCTAGTTTTTATATCTTTCATTATTATTAAGATACTATTAAAATATGAATGTATCATTAATTACTGCATTGGTAGTTCATGGTTTCTTATGACTTCCCCAATTAGTACGCCATTCCACCACTTTTTTATTGTTTTGTGACTCTACTACGATATCTCTGTTTTTACTGCCATACCTTTGGGGAAATCATAAGAAAATGGAAGGGAGCCCCAAACCGGCTCCCTCTTGCTTCTAATATATCTGTAATTCTCGGTAATTTCATATCCTTCATTTTTATATACATAGTCTTGTATAGATAAAATTAGTTTTTAGTTAATCAATATAATTATCTTCAACGCGTTGTTAGTTTTTATATCTTTCACTATCATTAAGATACTATTAAAATATGAATGTATCATTAACTAACATATTAGTCCAAGAGCACTACTTTTTTTGATATACATGATTATTATGGTAGAATAAATATGTCAGAAAAACACTTAATTATGAATATTGAAAACGTTATTATTTTAGGATCTGGGCCTGCAGGACTAACTGCCTCCATATATGCAGCTAGATCTGATTTAAACCCTATTTTGATATCTGGGAGTACCCCAGGAGGTCAGCTTACAATAACATCATTAGTTGAAAATTATCCAGGATTTGAGGATGGTATATTGGGACCAGAATTAATGTTGAATATGCAAAAACAAGCAAAAAATATGGGAGTTAGATTTGAAGAGGGCGTAGTTATAAAAGTTGATTTTTCAAAGAAACCATTTACTATTTGGACTGAAGATAAAGAATTTAAAACAAAAACTATAATCATTTCTACAGGAGCATCTGTAAGATGGTTAGGCCTTGATGGAGAGACAAGATTAATGGGCAAGGGAGTCTCTGGGTGTGCTACTTGTGACGGACCATTTTTTAAAGATAAAGATATAGTTGTAGTTGGAGGAGGAGATAGTTCCATGGAAGAGGCTTTATTTTTAACAAAATTTGTAAGAAAAATATACCTTGTACACAGAAGAGATGAATTTAGAGCATCAAAAGTAATGCAAGATAGAGTTTTTAAAGATGAGAAGATAGAGATACTTTTTAACTCTGAACTTAAGGATATTTATGGCGAGAGTGTTGTAGAAGGAGTAAAGATCTTGAATAATAAAATAAATACTGAATCTGATCTTAGAGTACAAGGTGTATTTATAGCAATAGGACATACCCCAAATACAGAAATTTTTAAAGAATTTTTAGACATAGATACAAATGGATATATAAAAGTCCATGATTTTACAAAAACAAATATTGAAGGTGTTTTTGCTGCAGGAGATGTATCAGATCCTAAATATAAACAAGCAATATCATCTGCTGGTATTGGCTGTATAGCCGCAATTGATGCTATGCATTTCATAGAGGATCTTGATCCACGGATCTAAATCAAGAAAATAATTAATCATAATCATTTAAATTTGATATCATGAATGATAATGTTTAATATATTATTATGTTACTTTTTTATTTTGGGATAATCATATTTTCTATCCTTGCAGGAGTTATAGGAGCATTAGTTGGGATTGGTGGCGGAATAGTAATAATTCCAATACTTATTCTAATCTTCCATATAAATATTAAAATTGCTATTGGAGCAAGTATAGTATCTGTAATAGCAACATCCTCATCTGCAGCATCAGTTTATCTAAAAGATAAAATAATAAATATTAAGGTAGGGATGTTACTTGAAATTGCTACTACAATAGGAGCAATAACTGGAGCAGAAATTATGGGCATACTAAATACTAAAATATTACTCTTTATATTTGTATTTGTCCTTCTTATATCTCTCCTTCCTCTTTTAAAAAATAGGGATAAAGAATTAGATGAAAATGTTAAAAATGACAATATTGCAAATTATCTAAAATTATCATCTTCTTATTACGATAAATTACAAAATAAAAAAATAACTTACAACGTAACTAATATTCCTGGAGGGTTTGTAATAATGTATATAGCAGGATTAATCTCTGGGCTGTTAGGAATAGGCAGTGGTGTATTTAAAGTTTTAGCATTAGATGATGTTATGAAACTCCCAATGAAGGTATCTACTACAACATCTAATATGATGATAGGTGTGACCGCAGCAGCAAGTGCATTTATATACCTTATAAATGGATACATAAATCCATATATAGCTATACCAGTAATGATTGGTGTTTTTATAGGGTCATATTATGGAACTAAATTAATTGGTAAAACCTCTAATGTATATTTAAAGAAAATATTTATATTAGTTATATTAGTTATAGCAATAGAAATGATTTTAAGAGCTATGAATATATTATGAATGAATCTAAATCTAATCAAAAAGAGTCTCAAAATAAAGATATGGAAACAATAATAGGGTACACTCTTAGAACAGGAGTTATAGTAAGTGTATCTTTGGCTATTATTGATCTTATTTTAATATTTATAAGTGGTAATATAAATTATCAAACAGGTTCATACAAAAATACCTTTGCATTCATAACTACTACATTCAGTCACCTCTCATTTTTAAGCCTATTATTTATTCCTATTATAATTTTAATAGCGACTCCAGTTATAAGAGTACTGATGTCTATTTTTCTATTTTTAAAAGATAAAGATTATATATTATCTATCACAACTTTAATGGTATTTATAATCCTACTAATATCCATTTTCATTGTTGCATAATGTTATAATAGAGTATGTACGGTAGAATATTTATAATCATAGGATTGTTTATAACCATAGTAGGTATAGTTCTTTATTTCATTGAAAAATACCATATTCCAGGGAACAGTGTTCCAGGGAACAGCGTTCCTGGGAACAGCGTTCCTGGGAATTTTGTCTTTAAAAAAGGAAATTTTAGTTTTTACTTTCCATTAACCTTTTCAATACTAGCCTCTATAATATTAACAATAATAATATATATTGTATCTAGAGTATTAAAATGAATAAAAACAAAAAAGAATATGTTAAGAAAATAATAGAAAAATTGGATGTTTTATATCCTAATGCTAAAATTTCGCTAAATTTTAAAAATCCATTTGAACTTTTAGTAGCTACAATTTTATCTGCTCAATGTACTGATAAAAGGGTTAATATTGTTACAAAAGATTTATTTGAGAAATATAAAACTCCTCTAGATTTTAAGAATGTAAATATAGAAGAACTTCAAAAAGACATATATTCTACGGGGTTCTATAAAAATAAAGCAAAAAATATAAAGAACCTTGCAACTTATATTGTAGATAAATACAAAGGTGAAATACCTGAAGATATAGATACACTAATAAAATTGCCTGGTATAGGAAGAAAGACTGCAAATGTGGTTTTGATGAATGCATTTTCTAAAAACACAGGAGTTGTTGTTGATACACATATGATAAGATTATCAGGAAGATTAGGACTTATAAGAAAAAATTTAATGGATAGTAAGAATGCTGATAAGATAGAACAAGTTTTAAACAAAATTGTTGAAAAATCTAATTACCTACATTTTTCAGATCTTATAATAGCACATGGGAGAGAGATATGTGTAGCTAAAAAACCTAGATGTAATATGTGTATATTAAAAGATATTTGCCCAAAAATTGGAGTTAAAGAAATCAAATAATATTTTTCAATTTTTTCTTCTATAATAGAAAAACCCAAGGATTACAAATATAACAACAACAATGGCGACATATTTTATTATTGACCCAAATCCATCATATATTGGAACATTATTAGAATTAGTAGATTGTGATATTGGCGTGTTTGATGCAAATGAAGAAGATAGTTCTTGACTGGTTGCTATAAATGTTCCCCCTCTCATAAATGTATATCCTGTAACCTCACTGTTTTTATAGTTTACGCCTGAAAGAGAAAACCATCTGTTTCTTACTGAGTCCCATATATATAAATATGCTGCATGTATATGATTTACTTGTACCTGTATTTCTCTGGGTAATGTTAAATCTCTACTGTTTAGTGGACCATCAGAGCCTATTGAAATACTAAAAGATTCTACTACATAAGGGACTGCTTCTGGTAAAAAACTATTCCCTACAGGAGAAAGAGTTACATTCTCACTAACTGGAAATACACTAGAAGGAAATGATACTGTTACATTTCCACTATGTACAGCACCACCTAATGTCCCTACTGAGACTGTATTTAGTGGTATATTATTAGATGCAGCATATATAGATAAGGGGAAACACAAAAATAAAACTAAAGTTATACCAAGAACATATTTTTTAATTCTCATATTAGTCTTCATTATAATACATTTATGAACATAGTTTACATCATTCTTATATTTAAAAATCATTAATATTACATTAAATTATTGTTGTACAATAATTGTAAATCTGTTATATTAATCCTGCAAGTATGAAGATCAATAACATATTAACTATATGATCAAATCAATACCTTTCAATAATAAAGAAGATAATAATAGACAAAGTCTTGTAGTTGAAACACCTCCATATTTTATAGAATTTGTAAAAAAAACTGAGGAAGAGGTTACATTGAAAGGTAATGTAGTATCTGATCAAGTAGTTGAAAGGATTGATCCTTTTCTATCTCATTCAACACTGATATCATACTCCAGATCAAAAAGACCACAACCAGATATAAAAGATAGTGAAGATACTAAAGAGGGTTATTGTTTATTTGATAATCTTGATGATGTGGCTCATCCCATTGTAGAATATAATGAATGGGGGGTTTATCAAGCACCAAATCCTTTTGCATTCAATCCAGGATTCCATGACCTTATAGTTTTGAAAGATCATATAGATACAATTTCAAATATACAGAGGAAACATATGTTTGGAATTATTTCTGCATTATCAAAGAGAGCTAAAGAAATCACATTGAAAGATGGCATTAATCAGGTCGCAGCAGGAATAAATTTTGGCACAGATAAAGAAAAATATTCTGCAGGAGCAAGTCAACCCCATTTACATGCGCAAATTGGTGCAGTATATAAAGATAGCTACTTCCCTTTATATGATAAATATGAAGATGTTATAAATCAATTTTATAAAAAAGGTATAGGCTACATAGATTTATATAATCAGGCTCTAAGGTCTAGTAATCTAGTTATATATGAGACAGATAATTTTATAGTATTCACACCTTTCTCTCCAAGATTCAAAGATGAAATACAGATACAAGCAAAAAATAGAGAGCTAGGAAATTTATCTTCATTAGATGAAGATTCCATTGAAGAGTTATCAAATATATTGTATAAAGTATTAAGGGCTCTTTCTTTAATGAAATTTAAAAATAAGGATGGAGAAGATGTCAATGCTGGAGTTAGAAGTTTTAACGTTGATTTTTTAGGAAAAAGGACAGATAGTAAGACTAACTCCGGAATGTATATAATGGTAATGCCTCGTCAATCTGATCTTGCATATTCAGAATTAATGGGTAGGTTTGTAATAGATAGATTCCCTGAGGATACTAAAAAGGCAATAGAAAATGAATTCTTTAATGAAAATTAGAAACAATATAAAATTATTATATACCTCTGCTGAAGTTTACCCTTATGCAGGTGTTGGAGGTCTTGGTCAAGTATCATATTTTCTTACAAAAGCATTAAAGAAAGAAGGTGTGGATGCAAGAATAATCATGCCTAAATATGGAAATATTGACGAAGTGCGTTACCCACTTAAAATGTTATATGAGGGATTGAAAATACCGACTCAATCACAAAGAGATATCATTTGCAATATTAAAGTTTATCAAGAGAGTGATGAAGAACCTATTGTATATTTTATAGAAAATGAAGAGTTTTATGAAACAAGATCTAATGTATATGGATACTCTGATGATCATATTAGATTTCTACTTTTATCACTATCAATAATTGAGTTTTTAAAAATATCCACCTGGACTCCAGATGTGATAAATTGTGCAGATTGGCATACAGGACATATACCAAACCTATTAAAGATAAATTATAAAGATAATCCAAAGTTAAATAAAATATCTACTGTATTTAGTATACATAATATAGTGCATCAAGGATTATTTGACCATAAGAATACTAATGATTTAGACTTTGATAATGGTAGGGGTGAGATAGCAGATTTATTTGACCCTGCACTACAAAAACAAAATTTTATGAGAAGAGCGATAATGTATGCCGATATAGTATCAACAGTTTCAGAAAAATACTCTAAAGAAATTTTAACTCCTGAATATTCTGAAGGATTAGAACATCTTCTAAAAGAGGTTAGAACTAAACTGGTAGGTATTTTGAACGGGATAGACTATACATATATGAACCCTGAAACAGATATAAATGTTGTAGAGAATTATGATTGGAAAAGTTCAATAAAAAGACATATTAATAAAATAGCTTTGCAAAAAGAATTTGACCTAGAAAAATCCAATGGCCCTATATTATCTATGGTTACAAGACTGGATGATCAAAAAGGATTGGACCTTGTAATAGAAGTATTAGAACCTCTTTTTAAGGAATATCAGGATATACAATTTGTGATAATAGGAAGTGGAGATGGGAGATATATATCATACTTTCAAAAATTAGAGAAAACATATCCAAAGAGAGTAGGTACCCATCTAATGGCAGATTTTATTTTACCTAAAAAAGTATTTTCTGGTGCAGATATGATATTAATACCTTCAAGATTTGAGCCATCAGGAATAACACAAATGGAATCAATGAGATATGGTTGTATCCCAATAGCACGAAATATAGGAGGATTGTCAGATTCAATTACAGATTTTAATATGGAAAATATTTCTGGTAATGGATTCTTGTTTGATAATTATAATCCATATTCTTTATATGGAACATTAATAAGAGCAATAGACCAGTATAATAACATAGGTTTATGGAGGAAAATAGTTGAATCTGCAATGAAAACAGATTTTTCTTGGGAAAATTCTGCCAGAAAATATATAGATGTGTATATAAGAGCAATGAATATAACGAATGGACCAATAGACAAACTAGGTATGAATTATCAAATATTCTAGCCATGAACTGGACTAATCTCTTATTTATTTATCAACCACCAACACAAAAAGATGAAATTCTAAAGAAGGTTATTGAAGAAAGTTATATACCTCTATTTAATGCTCTGAAAAATAATAAAAAGGCAACACTTAATCTGGCAATAAATGCAGGGTTAACAGAAACTCTATATAAATTAGGATACACTGATCTACTTGATACAATATCTAAATTGGCGCTACAAGGACAAATAGAATTTGTTGACACACCAGCTTACCAAGCTTTTCTTCCCATGTTATCAGCAAAGGAGATAGAAAGACAAATACTGGTAAATAGAAAAATCAATCAGATATATTTTAAAAACTACGAACCTTTAGGCTTTCTACCTACAGCAATGGCATATGACAAGAAATCTTTTGATGTTATCAAAAATTTAGGATATAGATATATCTTGCTTGATGAGACAGCAATATCAGAACCAATAGATCATTCATGTATATATAGAAATGGAGGACTAGATATTTTTATAAGAGATAGAGCATCTAGCTTCTATATTCTTACAGCCCAGATGGAAAAAAAAGAAGATTTAATATCTTCTTTTACAAATAAAATTAAAAATGGTGAATTTTTATATACCGGAGAAGATGGTGAAACTTTTGGACACCAAAGAATAGGATATATCAAAATGTTTGAATATTTGTATAACCAAAAATCTCTAAATTATATTTTATTTAAAGATCTAATAGGCAATATTAAAAAAAGAGTTGATATTGAGCCACGTGAAAGCACATGGACTGTACCTTTATATAACGAAAAAAATTCTTTTGAACGATGGATGAGTAAAGATAACAAAATACATCAATTGCAACAAAAACTTTTAAATTTAGCACTAAATTCAGTATATAATTCTATATATAAAATTAAAGATCCATATATTGTAGATATAGAGTATACATACCTTCAAGAGAGAAACAAAACATGGCTTAAAGCAAGATACCTACTAGATCAATCTTTATATCACAATCAATTCTTTTTTGCATCTTCAAAACCTGTATGGGATATAGAAATGATTGAAAGAGGTGCATATAATCTTTCAGTAGTAATTGATTTAGTTCCAGATACAAAAAAACCTGACAAAGAAAATGGTAGATCATATTATGAAGATATAATATTAACAGCAATATCATGGGAGAGAGAAGGAAAGGTAAAGGAATTGTCATCACAATTTTTTATTGATGAGCGTAACAATGAAATATCAAATACAAAAGATGATCCGCATGGATATGATACAGCAATAAAAAGATTAGAGAATGAGATGTATAATGCATCTAAAAATAGGGAATATGAAATAGCAGATAAATTAAAAACTAGAATTGAAGAAATCGTAGATCTAAGAGGAAAAATTAAAATATGATTTGGGCAAATTTTCTACACATATATCAACCACCAACGCAGACACAAGAGATGCTTGACCTTATAGCAGACGAAAGTTATAGCGTTATTCTAAACACTCTAAAAGAGAACCCTAATGGAAAGATAACACTAAATATAAATGCATCCTTGACTGAATTATTTATAAAATATAAATATGATAATCTAATTTCAGATATAAAATTATTACTTGAAAGAGGGCAGATCGAATTGACTGATTCTGCAGCATACCATGCATTTTTACCACTTATTCCAGAAGAGGAAATAATAAGACAGATAGAATTAAACCATAAAATAAATAAAGCAGTATATGGACCTTCGTATAACCCAAAAGGATTTTTTTCTCCTGAGCTTGGAATATCACAAAAAGTTGTGGATGTAGTATCAAAAATGGGGTATAAATGGATGTTATTTGACGAGCTAGCATTTGAGAAAGACAAAGGTGATATAAGAGATGATATATTATATAGAATCAAAGGAACAGATATGGTAGGTTTTTTCAGAGATAGAGACATTAGTTTTAAAATATTATCTGCTCAACTTGAAAATGGAAATATATTCTTAGCAGAAATAAAGGATTTAATTGATAAAAATATTTACATTGCAACTGCGATGGATGGAGAAACATTTGGACATCATAGACCAGGACTTGAACTACTTTTGGAGGACATATTTAAATCTGACAAGATAAAAACCTCAAGGTATGAAGATTTATTAGATATTTTTAAAGTGGGGGATACAGTATCAATAGTTCCGTCTACATGGGCACTAATACCAGTAGAATTATTAAAAGATCAACCCTATCAAAGATGGTTAAATCATGACAATGAAATAAACCAACTACAATGGCAACTTACACATTTTGCAATAGAAAAAATAAATGCTTCTACATATAGATTTAATGATCTAACTCAAAATAATAGAATACTGAATGAAAAAGAAAAACAATGGCATAAAGCAAGAAGTATACTAGATAAAGCTCTACATTCTGATCAATATTGGTGGGCGTCAGCAAGGCCTTGGTGGAGCATTGAGATGATTGAGAAGGGTGCATATGAACTTAAAGAAAGTATATTCACACTGCCAGATATAAGTAAAGAAGATAAAAAGAAGGCAATAGATTTATATAAAGAAATAGTATTCACTTCATTTTCTTGGCAAAGAGATGGAGTTATAGATACAATGGCTAATAACTTTGATGAAGAAGCAGTAGAAATTATTGAAACCAAATCATATTATGCTGACCCTAAAGAATATGATAGTATAATAAAACATCTTGAAAAACAGATGCTTGACTCTGCTACTAAACTTAATTTTAAGAGAGCCGAAGAGTTTAGGCAAAGAATAAATAATCTTTATTTGAAACAAAAAGGAATAATACGTTATAATAAAAAGCATGGATAGGATTAATATTTTATTTGTATCATCAGAACTTGCACCAATCATAAAAGTTGGTGGTCTTGCAGATGTTGCAGGTGCTCTACCAAAGTGTTTATTAGATTTTATTAATATACAGGTTGTAATACCAAAATATAAAATCATTCCTACACCAATACCCACAACTATCCCTGGATCAGATGTTAAAATTAATTATATAGATATCCCAGAATATTTCTCATCAAGAGATAATGTTTATGGATATCCAGATGATCCTATAAGGTTTGCAATATTTTCACAAAAAGTAGTTCAAGATATAAAGGATCAAAAATTCGGGAGAGTAGATATAGTTCATATTAATGACTACCATACATCATTAATACCTATACTTCTAAAAGATGTAGGATTGAACAATGTAAAAACAATGTTAACTATTCATAATCTAGGTCCAGCCTATCAGGGTAGATACTCATTAGAAATATTAGATGCTTTAAAACTTCAAAAATATCACTCAACCATAGAGATAGATAAATCAGATAATCAAATCAACCTTCTATTACAAGGTGTATTAAATGCCAATATTGTATCAACTGTATCACCTACATATGCTAGAGAGATATTAACCAAAGAATATGGTGGAGAGATAGAGGATTTTATGGAACTTAGAAAAAATAGTTTATATGGAATATTAAATGGTATAGATTATTCTATTTATGACCCAGATAAAGATGATAAGATATATTCTAAATATAATATATCCAATTATAAAATGGGGAAGTTAGAAAATAAAAAAAGATTGATTGAGGAATTACATTTAAAATTCAATATAGACACTCCTCTCTTTGCATTTATATCAAGATTGGATTATCAAAAAGGTATTGATATCTTGATAAAAGCTATGGAGACTTTAGAGAGTAAAAATGTTAATTTTATTATACTTGGGACCGGAGCCAAAGATTTTGAAAATCAATTGCAAATTTTAGGAACAAAAAATCCATCTTTATTTGCCGATATTACTTTTGACATAACACTAGCAGAAAAAATATATGCAGGGGCAGACGCATTAATCATACCTTCAAGATATGAACCCTCTGGACTAACACAAATGATTGCAATGAAATATGGAACATTACCTATTGTAAGGTCAACAGGGGGACTAAAAGATTCAGTTGAGAGTTTAGTATCGGGATTTACATTTGAGGATTATTCACCTTTAAGTCTTGTCAATACATTAAAAGAAGCTTTATCTATGTTTAATACTCCTAAATGGGATGAAATGATACAAACAGCAATGAATGAAGACTTCTCTTGGGGAAGATCTGCTGAAAAATATATTGCCCTGTACCAACAATTAGTAAGTAATTTATAATAGATATATAATCCTTTTAGTGAAAATCAATGATAAAAGAAAAATTAAAAAAAGGACCTTGATCCTTGGTGTCGATATTGATAATGTTATATTAGATGAAATATCATCTCTAAAATCTATATATAGCAAGAACAAGACACCAAACAAAGAAGAGTTACCTATAAATAAGATATATGCTCTTCATAATGTTTGGGACTCTGTAGA
>JAJZDR010000023.1 GCA_021805885.1 bacterium
ATGTTGGATTATTCATATTTTTCATACTATTTAATTTATTCCTAAATGTAGAGTAAAGTCAATATATACATAAAAAAATATCTGATGATATAATGCAAATATGAAATATAGAGGTGTGAAACATCAAAATATGAAAATAGCTCTAGCACATGATGATCTATGTCAATTTGGGGGAGCTGAAAGAGTTGTCTTAGAACTTTCGTCATTATATGATAGACCTCCTCTATATATAGCATTGTATAGTGATACTATAATATCAAAATTTCATGATCAAATCGGAAAATTACGGACGTCTTTTTTAAATAATTATAAAATTATAAAAAAACATCCTAAAAGTTTTTTCTTTTTAAATCCTTTGGCCTTTGAAAGTTTTAATTTTGATGAGTATGATGTTGTGATCTCATCATCAACAAGGTTTGCTCACGGAATAATAACAGGGCCAGATACACTTCATATATGCTATATGCACTCACCTTCAAGATATATATGGGATTACAATGAATATATGAAAATGTATAATATCAAAGGTATAAAGAAGAAAATACTGCCTTTAATGGTTTCATATTTAAGAATATGGGATATGCAAGCATCGGCAAGACCAGATTTTTTTATTGCAAACTCAGAATATACAAGGGGGAGAATAAAAAAATTCTATAACAAAGATAGCGTTGTAATTAATCCTCCTGTCAATGTTGAAAGATTTATTAATGGAAAGGTTGAAGATCATGGGTATTATCTGTATATAGGTAGAGTTGTTCCATGGAAAAGAGTAGATATTCTTATTGATGCTTTTAAAACATTGAAATATCCTTTGCATATTGTAGGTAATGGAGAATCATCATATATAAATACACTTAAAGATAATGCCACAGACAATATAACTTTTTATGAAAATTTAGATGATAAAAAGGTGGAAGACCAATTACTTAGATGTAGAGGTTTATTATTTCCATCTAAAGAAGATTTTGGAATAGTTCCTGTTGAGGCTTTAGCTTGTGGTAAAGGAGTAATAGCATATGAGGAAGGTGGTGTAAAGGATACTATAGAGGATCAAAAGACTGGAGTGTTCTTCAAAAAGCAAGACAAGGAAGATGTAGTTGATGCAGTTATAAGATTTGAAAAACTAAAATTTGATATAGATTATTTAAGGAAAGTTTCTCTAGGATTTAAAAGAGAAATATTCAGGGATAAGATTGAAGAATTTGTGAAATCAAAATGGGAACAAAGATAAAAGATATATCTCAAAATCATGTAGATATGAAAGATTCAAATTTTAAAATTGCTATAGTATGTGATTTCCTTAAAATATATGGTGGAGCAGAAAGGCATCTTGAAGCTATAATGGAGATATTCCCCAATGCACCAATTTTTACAACATTGTATTTAAAAGATAAAATGCCTGAACAATTTAGAAAATATCATATTGTGGAGAGTAAGTATAGAAAACTTTTTAAATATTTAGGTCCTTTGATGACACCTCTATATCCAATAACCTTTGAAGAATTTAATTTTGATGAATATGATATTGTATTATCTTTTACAGCCGGTTTTGCAAAGAATATTATTATATCTAATAAAACCATCCACATAGCATATATATTAACTCCCCCAAGATTTCTGTGGGGGTTACCAAATTCTAGACAAGATTCAATCTCAGGTATAAAGAAAATACCATTATATTTTCTAAATAATTATTTAAGAGTTATTGATTTTGCTTCAGCTCAAAGGGCAGACTACATTTTCACAATATCAAATGCAGTATCAAAAAGAGTGAAAAAATTTTATAGGAGGGACAGTGTTGTTATATATCCTTATGTTGATACAGATAAATTTATAAAAAATGATAAATTTATTGATGGAGATTATTTTTTAATTGTGTCAAGGCTTGAGAGGTATAAAAATATTGATATTGCAATAAAAGCTTGTATAAAACTTAAATATAAATTAAAAATAATAGGGGAGGGGGGATACAAAAACCAATTAAAGGAAATATCATCATCTAATATTGAATTTTTGGGAAATATCAAAGATGAGGAAATGATTGATATAATAAATGGGTCTAAGGCTGTTATTTTTCCTGGGGCAGAAGATTTTGGACTTGTTCCTATTGAAGCTCAAGCTTGTGGTAAAGGTGTCGTAGCATTTGCTAAGGATGGTGCACTGGAAAGTATAAAAGATGGAGTCACAGGATATTTTTTTAGTAATAATGATACACTCAGATCTAGATCTGAATCCAGATCCCTTAGGGCAAGCTCCATTAGGGCAAGCTCCATTGGAGTAAGCTCCCTTGAAAAAGCATTGAATAAGATTTATGATAATCCAGCTAACCCTATAGAGTGTATAGATAATGCAAAGAGATTTTCTAAAGATATATTTAGAAGGAATTTAGAGAATAAAATTAATAATATAAGAAAAAAAAATGATATATGAAATAGTAACAAGAATAATGGATATTATTGTCTCAATTTTTGCAATAATCATCTTTTCTCCAATTATGCTTATTACGGCCATACTTATCATGGTAGATTCTAAGGGTCCAATACTTGCAGATGTACCAGAAAGAGTTGGAAGAAATTATCAGCCATTTAAATTTTATAAATTTAGATCTATGGTTGTTTCTGCGCATACAATGTTAAAAGAAGATCCTAGATACTCTAAATTATATAAAGAATATAAGAGGAATAGTTATAAATTAAAAAATGATCCAAGGGTGACAAAGATAGGGAAATTTATAAGGAAATACTCTATAGATGAATTTCCACAATTTTTTAATATATTAAAAGGAGATATGTCTCTTGTAGGGCCTAGAGCCTATTATTTTGATGAACTTGAATATTATATATCTCAAAATCCTGAAGTTGAAGAAGATATTGCAATAATTACAAGTATCAAACCAGGATTGACTGGTGTGTGGCAAATTTCGGGACGTTCTGAAATATCTTTTGACAAAAGGATCAAAATTGATCTAGAATATGCTAAGATGAGATCTATAAAAAGAAATATAATTATTTTATTTCAGACTCCATTTGCTGTTTTCTCAAAGAGAGGAGCATATTAAACTATTATGACAGTTATTGATTTAGCTCAATATCAGCCTAAACAAAGAGGGGCCTTTTTAAAGGCTAGATGGTTTATGATCAGTGTTGGAGCTTTTGTAGTTATTGTTATACTTTTGTTTTTTTTTCTAATTCTTCCGCTTTTAACACTAAAGAGTAATTTTGATACACTATATTCTAATATAGAAAAAGCAAAAGTATATCAAAAATCGAAGGATTTTGTTGGTATCTCAAGTGAAGTTCCTATTATACAATCTAATATAGTATCTATGAAAGAGAATTTAGGTACTTTATCATATTTTTCTGTTGTCCCAATTTTAAGTGGTTATTACAACAATGCATCTGATCTACTTGATGCAGGATATTATGCTGTTTCAGGGCTTCAAACTATAATGCCTTCATTATCAAATCTGGCTACACTAGACGGATATCAAACAAGTACTCAAAAAGCAGCACAGGTTTTGTCTGGGAAACAAAAAATTTATGCATTTGTTCACTCTCTACCAAAACTTGGTCCTGCATTAGATAAAGCGGATCCATATTTTACAAAAGCAAATAGTTATATACAAAAGATAAACCCTCAATATTTTCCAGAATCAATTTTAAAATCTCATGGTATAACACTATCTTCTCTGAAAAGTATTTTTTCAGGTATATCTCAGAATTTGCCTATTTTTGATAGATCAGTAAATGTTATTGAGAGTGCTCTTGGTGTTCCAACCCCTAAAAGATATCTTTTGATGTTCCAAAATTCAGGTGAAATTAGACCTACTGGAGGCTTTATGACAGCTTTTGGATTCATCAATTTTAATAATGGAACACTAGGTCAAATATCGGCTCAAAATATATACTCTCTATCTAATGTAGTACAATATGCTCCTCTTGCACCAAAGCCATTATATGTGTATAACGCTACGTATCATTGGCATCTAAGAGATGCGAATACATCACCTAATGTTCCAACATCAGTAGCTAATATATATAAATTCTATAATTCTATTCCAAGGGCTCCTCAAATTGATGGTGTTATTTTTATAAATACATGGTTTGTTGACTCTATGATACAGGCGGTTGGGAATATTACTATGCCAAGTTTATATGGAAAAAATCTTGTTCTAACAACTAACAACGCTAATTACTATATGGAATATATGGCTGAAAAATCAGGTCTTCCTCAAAGTGAAAGGAAAGCCTTTATTTCAGTTATGATGCACGAGCTTATAAATAAAGTATTCCACTCCACGGGCAATACTCTTACAAATGTAATAAAGGTAGCATTTAAATCATTGAATGAAAAACAAATATTATTATATTTTAATAACCAAAAAGCAGAAAATTTAGTAAATCATTATAATTGGGGAGGTGTAATTCCAACCAAGGTTAATGGTGACTACTTGCAAGTAGTAGAAGCAAACCTTGGAGGTGCTAAGGATAACTATTTTATGGGTGAGACTGTAACATCAAATATTCAAAAGGCAACAAATGGAAGATATGAACAAAGTGTAAGCATAACCTGGACCAATTCAGCAGTTTATGATAACTGGCTTGTAGGTCCTTATTTATCATGGGTTAGAATCTATGTACCTCTAGGGTCAACCCTAATATCTATAAACGGAGCTAATGGATTTACCCAAGATTATAACAATACAATAGTGAATAAGACTGTTTTTGGAAATCATATAACAATTCCTCCTCGTCTTTCAAAATCAGCTCCTCTTGCAAAAGGTACAATGACATTTACTTATTATCTGCCTTTGGGAATTAATATGACTCATTATCTAATTCAAAAGCAGCCAGGGATTAAAGGAGAATGGGAAAAAATCAATTTTGGGACATTTACTAAATCAGTATATATAACAAAAGATTTGTCTATAAATATATAATATGCAAAATCTGGAAGAAGGTTTTATTATAAAGCAGGTTGACTTTAGGGATAATGATAAAATTCTTACAATTTTTACAAAAAAAGGAAAAATTAGTGTAATAGTAAAAGGTGCAAAGTTAGGTAAGAGAGCTACACTTTTAGATCTTGCAAATTATATAGAATTTCAAACCATAAAGAGTAAAGGTGGATTGGATATTGTAACAACAATATCTATGAAAGATTCTTTCCATCTTTCAAAAGAAAAATTCTCATTATATATCTTTTATCCTTTAGAAATTTTATCTAAAATTGATAGGGTGGGGCAGGATGAAAGTCAATTATTTGATCTTTTAAATTTTACACTCTCTAATCTTTATAAAAACCCAGATCTGTACATATCAGTATTTAATATAAAAACACTTTTGTATGAAGGATTGTTATCCGATTTTACAAATTGTTTTATATGTTCCAAACCTCTAGTACCATCTATCCAAAATATAGCATCGACCGTTGGCATATCTCATCTTGGATGTGATTTAAAAGAATATAACGTTAGGGGTTATGAAATTTCAGTCAACACAATAAAACTTATAAGGTATATAAAAGATGGGGATTTGAAAATATCTAGTTTTAAATTTGATATTCCTGAGAAAGCTTTGAAGGAAATATTATTATTTTCTACAAATCTTGTAGAATCATCTTTTGATATAAATTTATCATCTAAGAAATATATTTTATAATTTTAATTGTTTATTATTAAGCTCTTTGTTATAATAATGGTATGGTTCCGCAAGAATTTAAAAGATATTTCTATGATGTCAAATTTAATGAATTAGATGTTCATAAAAATAAAAACTATATAATAAGTAGGGTGTTGGATCATGGGACTTTAGAAGATTTTAAAAAAATCAAAGAATTATTTTCAGACAAAGAAATTATTAATGCTATAACTAATTCTCCTGAAATCAGTAGACGTACAGCATATTTTTTTAAAAATTATTTTAATATTTCGAAGCCAATCTTATGTTTGACAAGGGATTCAGATCCGATACAGTCAATGACGGAGCAAAGAATGCTCTGGCCTTACTGAAAGATGTAAAGGTTGTAGAAAATTTTTATCTTGCTGGTGGTACTGGCCTGTCTCTACAAATTGGACACAGGATTTCTTATGATTTAGATTTCTTTACACAGGATCCATTGAAAAGTTCAGTATTATTAAGTTCTATTAATAAGATATTAAAATTACATGATGTTACTCTGACAGATTGCAGTTTACGTGGATTTACAGATGATTGTGAAATAAGCTTTTTTCTTTATCAATATCCTCTTTTAGATGAGAAAAAAATATATAATAATATCTATCTAGCATCAATAAAAGATATTGCTCTTATGAAAATAATAGCAATAGGTAGTAGAGGTGTAAAGAAATATTTTTATGATCTTTATTTTATTTTGAAAAATTATTACTCAATCACAGATTTATTTGATGCTTTTCAGAAAAAATTTGAAGAAAATAATTTTAATCAGTTCCATTATATAAAATCTTTAACCTCTTTTGAATTTGCTGATAATGATGATACTCCTATTAACCTCATGTCTGATATTAGTTGGGTTAAAGTAAAAGATTTTCTAATACAACAATCTAAGCTATTATAATATCTTTACTATTTTAGTATTGTATATATTTTTGACTTAATTGTGTGTAAAATGTACAATATTATGCATAAAATCAATAAATTATATGGATAATATAGTATCTTTAGCAAAAAGAAGAGGTTTCATGTTTCCCTCATCTCAAATATATGGTGGTTTAGCTAATTCTTGGGACTATGGTCCACTTGGTACTGTACTAAAAAACAATATAAAAACTGAATGGATTAAATTTTTTGTAACATCCAAAGATGATATGCTACTTCTTGATACATCTATTATTTTAAATAAAAAAGTATGGGAGGCAAGTGGTCATGAAGAGCATTTTCATGACCCTTTAGTGGATTGTCTGTCTTGTAAAAGGAGATTTAGGGCGGATCAAGTTATAGAAAATAGGCTTCAAATAAAAGTTGATGGCATGAGTAATGAGGATATGAGCAAGCTAATTGTTGATAATAATATAGTTTGTGAAATTTGTTCTGGAAAATTAACAGAAGTTCGAAATTTTAATATGATGTTTAAGACATATCTTGGATCATTAGATGATGAGGTTAATAAAACATATTTAAGACCGGAGACTGCTCAAGGAATTTTCATAAATTTTAATAATATTGTACAGACACAAAGAGTAAAGTTACCATTTGGTGTGGCACAAATAGGAAAGGGTTTTAGAAACGAGATAACTGCCGGTAATTTTATTTTTAGAACCTTAGAATTTGAAATGATGGAAATTGAATATTTTTCTAAACTTCAAGATTCAAAAGATATCTTTGACAAATTACTAGAGGATATTAAAGAATGGTATAGATATATTGGCATATCTAAGGAAAATTTAAAATATGTGGAAATTGATGAAAAAGCAAGAGCTCATTATTCTAAAAGAACAGTAGATATATATTTCAATTTTCCTTTTGGTTTTAAAGAATTATCTGGTATTGCAGATAGGGGGAGCTATGACCTTTTAAAACATACTGAATATTCAGGGGAAGATCTTTCTTTGTTTGATGAGGATACAAAATCAAGAATAGTCCCTAATGTTATAGAGCCTTCTTTTGGACTAGATAGACTCATACTGGCTTTACTTTGTAATGGTTACAATGAAGAAGAAGTGAATGGTAGAAAGAGGGTGTTTTTAAAACTATCACACAGAATATCTCCATATCAGTTAGGAGTATTTCCTCTTCTAAAGGATGGAAAAGTAGATAAGTTGTCTTTAGAGCTTTATAACCAATTGCGTTTTAAATATAGGGTTTCTTATGATGATTCAGGGTCCATTGGAAAAAGGTACAGAAGACAGGATGAGATAGGAACACCAAAATGTATAACATTTGATAAAGAAACTTTGAATGATAGTATGGTCACCGTAAGAGATAGGGATACAACACTGCAAGAAAGGATAAAAATAAAGGATATAGATTCATATCTAAACTCATGTTTTACATAATCCCTACACCAATTGGAAATTTAAAGGATATAACTGATAGAGCTAAGGAAGTATTAAAATCTTTAGATATTCTATATTGTGAAAACCCACAAAGAACTAATCTAATGTTAAAAAGTTATGGTATCAGTATAGATAAGTTAAGACGGTACACAGAGCATAACGAAGAGAGACTTATTCAAGATATTATAGAGGAGATTAAACTTTTGAAAAATGTAGGTATTGTATCAGATGCCGGTATGCCAGTAATTTCAGATCCTGGGTACAAACTAATTCGTGAGCTTAAAAAACAAGATATAAAATACGAAGTTTTACCTGGAGCATCAAGTATATTACCAGCATTAATTTATTCTGGCCTTCCTACTGACAAATTTATATTTTTAGGATTCCTGTCAAAAAAAGAAAATAAATTAGTTAGCCTTATTGATCAATACAAAGGTATCACATGTATATGTTTTGAATCTCCTCACAGAATACTCAAAACATTATCAATTTTGAAAAAGAATTTTCCAAACCTGCAAATATCTGTGGCTAGAGAAATCTCTAAAATACATGAAGATATAGAGAGTGGGGATATCAACCAGGTATATGAGTACTATAAAGAAAAAGCTTATATAAAAGGAGAAATAACGATGGTGTTTTATATGAAATAAGCTTTCAAGAATGATTAGAGGGACAATGTTATAAAAAACATATATCAAAAAGTTATAGGGAAAAATATATACTAAATAATGAAGGAATTACAATTACAAAAAATTGAAAACTTTTAACAAAATTAGATATAGGAGGAGTAGATTTAATACAAGATCATAATAATGAATAGATAACCAATAATATATGTCGTATCTTGACATACGCTATACATTTATATATCATATAGATATGGTAAAAAGTCAAATATATTTAGAACCACAACAAGTAAATTTTTTAAGACAGGTAGCTCGCCAAAAAAAATCTACCATGTCTGATATAATTCGTGATCTTATTAATGAAAAGATACCCAATAGTCAGATGCAAAAAAATTCTGGTCAGTGGGCATTGGAACTAGCTTTAAAAGCAGAAAAGATGAAAGTAAAAGGACCTCCAGATTTAGCTACTAATCCTGATAAATATCTTTATATATAAAGATGAACATACTGACAGATTCAAATTACTTCTATGCCTTACTTAATCCTTTTGATTCTCTCCATGAAAAGGCCATTTATCTTAGTCAAAAAATAAAAGAGGATAATGCGACTCTTTTTGTTAATGAATATATCATATTAGAAACTCTTACAATCATTTCTCAGAGGATAAATAAACAACTGGCAATTGATTTAGGAAACAGTTTTTTAAAAGAAGATGGGGTATCTCTTATTTATGTAAATGAGAAAATCTTTCAGAATACATGGAAGATTTTTAAACAAAATATCAATAAGGACATGAGTTTTGCTGACTGTTCACTTATTGCCACTATTCAAGATAGACCAATAGATGCTTTGCTAACCTTTGACCTTACCGATTTTAAACAGCTACAAATTCCTTATCATTTTAACCTCTATTACAAAGGATAGATATTCTAAGAACAAAATCTCTTGCAGGAATTTCTATAAGACAGGTTATACTTGATGGAGAAATAACAATGGTGTTTTATACAAAATAAGCTTATTAGAGTGGAAATGTTAATGGTAAAATTTCAATCTTAATTAATGCTATTACACTGATAATTATTGAGACAAGAACTTCTAGAAATATTGATCTATATATTATGTCATGCCTTTTTATAGATATGCTCCAATATAAATGTTCCAATAATCATGATTCCTAACATATAAGAAAGTACAAAAATAATAGATCAATTCTTAGAGTAAATGAAACATTCAATAATTAAGAGATGTATATATCTTAAGTATGAATAAGTATTTAAGGGAATATATAAAGTTATCTAAATACATGTTTCTAGATGAAGTTATAGAAAACAATAATTTTTCTATCTGTTTTTCTAAAGCTGATAATAGAGTTTTCTGGAATGGTATTTTTAATATAAACATTTTTTATCTTGAGACACATCTTTTATATATAGAAGATCTTTTTTCCAACAGATCTCTCAGAACTTCATTTTTTGTAGATATAGAAAATAAAAATATAATTAACTTTCTGTTATCCAAGGATTATAAAATACAAAAAACTGATTACTGGATGATAAAGAAGATACAGAATAAATATAAATTTGAACTTCAGAGAGGTATTAAAATAGTAAAAGTAAATAATGAGACTTCAGTTAACGATTTTATAAGTATATTTTTAAGTACATGGGAAGATCCTAATCTTACATTTTCCAGAACAATTAAAGAAAAATTATTAAAAAAAGATTTTCTGAAATATAGTAGTGCATATATTCTTTATTATAAAAATATTCCAGCAAGTGCATTAGGATATATAGAAGATGGGAATACTGGAATATTACATAGTGTTGCAACAGTTCCTAGATTTAGACAAAGAGGTTTTGGAACTATTCTTTGTAAATATACTCTTAATAGGGTAACCTCACAAGAGGTAATATTACGTTCTGAAATAAATGGAGATGGAATTTCTATCTATCAAAAATTGGGATTTAGTGAACTTGGTAAAACATATATTATCTCAAAATTTCAATATTCAGATTTTATTATTTTTCAGAAATTAAAAAAATTGAAATATGTTTTTTTTAAAGTCCTTTTCTATAAATAACTTTAGCACTGTGTTCTCTTTTATACGGCTTAATTATATAATTTCATCTCCCATGAAAGTCTTGATGTCCGATGTTTAGGCAGTTTCTAGTTGGTGTTAATATCTTTTAATACCAAATAAAAAGATCCAAACAACAAAATAAATACAAAAATATCATATATAAGATGAATTTTTAAAAATCTGAAAAGATATTTGATATTACTCTTTGAGATGTCCTTGAAAATAACTTTATAAAAATTACTGATGAAGGATTTAATCGACTGAATATTCAAATAGATAACTTTTATGTTTATTGTAACTGTGAATCGTTACAATTAGGTCCATTTAGTATTTAAAAAATGTTAATGATATAATAAATTTTAATAAATATTAAAATATGAAACTTTTTATACTCTTTAGATGTATATATATTACAGCATATGAGAATAAATAATAAAAAATATATAATAGGTGTTATTCTAGTAGTAATATTAGTTGTCATAGTTTCATTATTAACTAAAAAAACTGCTATTTTAAAACCCCAGACCTCATATTATACGAGCAATGTTTCATCAGCGTATGGGAGTGAAAAAAATAATTCAGTTGTTACAAAGACAGAGACATATCTAGACACGGTGGTTCTAAAAAAGAATTATGGTCTTCCATTTTTCT
>JAJZDR010000074.1 GCA_021805885.1 bacterium
TGTTATATCATCAATTTTACTTATGATTAAAGATATTACGATATCAGATGTTTTGACCCAAATAAGAGATTCTATTTTGATTATTTTTAAAAATATCAACCTATTATATATGTCTATTCTATCCTTGGTTCTGTTTTCATTTATTCCACTTTTATATTTCTTACTCACACACTATGTAGTTAAGGGCCATAATACAAAATATGTACTAAATTTGATCTCATATTTAAATGTTTTTATTCTAACTTTTTGGGTAGGGATATATATGAAACTAAAAACTTTAAATATATTCGTGTTGACAAAAACTATAGGATAGTTTATACTTGAGATTACTAATTTTATATTTTTAATATTATGGAAAATGAAAAATCTCTTGGAATAGATGCTAGGGCTATTAGAAGGGCAGAGGAAAGGCATCTTGTCGATCCAGCAGCAATAAGAACTGTTTCTGAAACTCTGAGAAGAAGAGAGGAAGATTATCTTGCTGAGATAAAACGTAAACAATCAAAATAAATTTTAATTTAGTATTAAATATTATGGGAATAGAAGAAGAAATATATGTTGTGGAAGTTAATGAAAGTACAATTTCAGAGCATAAACGTGCTATAGTTTTAGGAAAAGCTATTGATGGAATAGATTTAAGTCCTGATGAACAAAGAATATTGGAAGAACTATCTAGAGAGGCAGATGGAGTAAGAGAGGGAGATCCTGAAGGTTGGTATGGAGAATAATATTATTGGGTTTTAGATTTTTCTTGCTAAAGCATATATATATAATTGAGCCCATCCAGCATATCCTGAATATTCATCATTTACTATATCTTGTATTTCAGTGACTTTATAATTTTTATAAACACTCTTCACGTGTTTTAATATCCAAGTATCTATAGGAAATGCTGAATTTACTCCCATAGAATAGAGTAATATACATTTTGCAATTTTATCACCAACACCCTGAAAACTAACAAGTATGTTATATGCATCTTTTGGATCTAGATTATGTAGGCTATATAAATCTATCCCTTCATTCACAATTTTTTTTGCTGTGTTTTTGATATATTTTGCTCTAAAACCTACTTTTGCATTTTTTAATATAATATCATCAGCAGATTCTAATTTCTTAATGTCGGGAAATGTATAAAACTTCTCTTTTGACAATATATTCTTTGAGTTAGGTACATCTATTTTATCTCCTAAATATAAAGATAAGAGTTTATAGGAAGTTTTTATTTTAGGCACATTATTACAACTTGATATTAAATATGAAAATGTACAATCATATTCATCCTGGTTTATTATTCTTAACCCTCTATACTTATCTATGCTTGATTTTACTATTGTATCTTTAGAAATTTTTTTCACAATATCATCATAATTAACATTAAGGTTGAAATAGTTAACTATAGTTTCCTCGTCAATTTCTGGGAAAGATTCTATATAAAGCTTATTGTCGACTTGTTTGATTTTTACTCCATGTCTTTTAATAACGCCTACATACTCATTGTCAGTAATTTTTGTCCATGAAAAACATTGACCAGAATCAAGAGTATATCGTAAATTAAAATTTTCAGTATTAACTATCATTTTCAAAAATCTATTGACAAAAAGGTATTATTATTATACATTAATATAAGTTAATTAGTGAATTTTAGGTATGAATAAATATACTAAACATGTAGGAATATTAAAGGTTTTACCTTTTGCAGTTTTGAGTTTAGCACTGGCAACTTCAGTATATGCTGCTTCACACAATTCAAATGCACAGTCAACTACTGGAAATCCAAATGTTGCAACTACGCAAGCCACAACTACTAATACAAATGTTTCACAGACTACAGCTACTAATAGTACTCATGGAGCCAATGGTAAAACTGTAAGTCAGAATGCTAAGGCTAGTGGATTAACAAAATCTTGTAAAGCAAGGATAGCCGCAATCACAGAAAGATCTGACCATATGGTAGCGCTCGCAGCTGTTCAAGAAAAGGCATTTACAAGAATTGCATTAAGTGTAGAATCTTATTATTCAACTAAGGTTACAACAAAGAATATTGCTGTGCCTAATTATCAGACTTTAGTTAATAACATACAATCTGCAGAAGATGCTGTTCTTGCAGCAGAAACCAAAGTATCTGGTGATGCTGCTAATCTTACTTGTACTACTACAAGTCCACAAACAATGGTATTAACATTTAACACTGATATGAGGGCTGAAATATCTGCATTAAGATTATATAGAAAAAGTATTGTTAATCTTATTGTAGCAGTTAGATCTAGTTTATCTACAACTAAAAATTAATTATGGATAATCAAAATAGCGATATAGAAATGAAAAAAGTACATAATGACCTATTAGCTTACAAGGTTATATCACTTGTTGTATTTTTGTTTCTTGCATTAGCTATTATTTATATAGTTGATTTATTAAATAATCCACAATCATCAGTTACTGGACAGACAACTAGTTCACAGAGTGTAACAAGTACAATACCAAGCCAATCTAGCGTACCAGTAGTTAGTAGTTCTTCAGATTTAAATAGTGCTTTAAATTATTTAAATAATACACATTTAAGTTCTATCACTTCTGGGATATCTCAAAATACATTAGAATAGGGAAATTCCTTTTATATCAGCTTTATTGTCTTTAGATATAGTAATATTTTTGAATTCTCCAAGATTACTAGTTAATTCTTCATAAAAAATATGATTCTTGGTTATAAATGAACCCTGTCCTAGTAAAGAAGTCTGTTTATTTTTATTAATGAATGCAATTATTAGAGCCGTGGTGTACGATGCTGCAATAGAAGCAATCTCCATGTATGATAAGTCATATTTACTTAAAGCTTTATAAGAAATATATTCTTCCAGCAGCTTACTTCCAATAAATTCGGGTCCAATATTAGTCATTTTCAATCTTCCAACTTCAGAGTTTATAAAAAAGCCATCCTTTATATAAGATAAATTTACACCAGTTCCTGAGAGTATTGATATATATGTATCATAATTCGGATTTTTATAATAGTTATAAATATTACTTGCGACTGAATCATTAACAACATTTATAGTTATATCCTGTTTAATAATTCTTCTAAATTTTTCATTGATTGAAAAACTAGTATTTATGAAAGGTATATCTTTAGATATTATATCAACCTTCTCATATATTCCATCAATATACCCATTGGATCTTATTGATTTAAACGGATAAGAAAATATTATGTTTAACTTACTTGTACTATCTATAATGTATAACTTTTCTCTTCCATAGTTTACTATATATTCAAAAAATTGTTCTTTATTACTTGGGAATCTTATGATATCTTCTTTTAGAATTTCTGTATTTTTTATCTTAGCATAATATATATGTGATCCACCAATACCTATAACTAACTTTTCCTCATTATTCTCT
>JAJZDR010000059.1 GCA_021805885.1 bacterium
CAATAACCAAAATAATAATATTGAGTATTTTTTTATTTTTCATATGAGTTAATTTAAATAAAATAAATTCAATCACACAGTTGTATACACAACTCTCCTTATAAATGTTTCAAATACAATCAAAGACTCTATAAATTTAAATAAGATTAGAAAATGTATCTAGATAATCTTCTATTATTTTTTATTTATAGGTAGAATACATTGTATGGATGATAATCTAAAAAAGTTTGTAGTGTAGATGATATACCTTTAAACTCTTCTAAAAATTTTAATATAGAAGAAAAAAGTATTCTTATTACAAATTGTAACAATGAATTTTTTGCAACAGATTTAAAATGTACACATCCTTTTGATAGAGATTTATTAGTAAAGAACTTATCAGGAGGACAAAAATCTAGATTCCAAATAGTAAAAATTCTATCAAATAATCCTAACCTTCTTATTTTTAGATGAACCTACTAACCATTTGGATTTACTATCTATATAAGAGTTAGAAAATATTTTAAAAGATTTTCACGGTGGTATTGTATATGTATCTCATGATAGTTATTTTGTAAAAAAACTTAAAGGGGATATAATAAAAATTCAGAGTAATTAGATAATACTAATAATTATGGAAAAAGATAATATAGAAATAAATGATACATTAGAAAGGATAATTTATGCAAGAATGATGAAACTTTCAGATAGTGCTTCATGGGGAGAAATACGCAATCAAGAACGTATAGAAGCTGCAAAAAGACTTGGTCTTCCAGAAAATACGAGTTGGTTCGTTATAGATGATGTGGAAAGAGTATTTGCTGCAAGGAGGATTGGTCTTGATTATAAAGCAACCTGGTCAGAAATATGGAATGAAGAGAGGATGATTGAAGCAAGATGGTTGAAATTACCTTATGACTCAAGTGATAAGGAGGTATTTGAGGCAAAAAAAGTTATCAATGAACAAGTGTTGAAAAATTGACAACAATAGTAAAACAATATATTATTCTTGCAATAATTAAAATTTGTAAAGTATGACTTCAAAACGGACAATTGTATATATAATACTACCACTTGTTGCAGTTGTAATTATCATTATTCTTTATTTGATTACTCCAAGGAACAATAATATATCACTAAAAAATTCTACTCATAATTCGCCTATATTAAGTCAATCTGTATTAAATCTATCCAAACTAACTGCACTTAAAAATTACACTTTTAGTTTCACTCATAACTCATTAACAATTACTGGATTAGTTTATTCCTCTCAAAATTGGAGCACACAACAACCTGTACCTTTGTACCATATAAATGGATATATTTATACAGATTTAGCTAATATATGGTATAGGCAAAAAGAGGGATCTAACAATTATTCAAATTCTCCATATATAAATAGTGCTAAACAATTCATAGGATTCAGGAATGTTACAGGTGTGATATTGCAAGAAGGTAAATCTTGTAGTGTATCTGGTATTACAGGTCATTTATGGATGTTTAAAAGAACAGATATTGGAAATTCACTACTTGAACTTGCATCCTCTTGTATATCTAATAAAGGATATATGTTGTCTGAAAATATAGGAACAAAAATTAAGCAAAAATATACCAATTCTTTTACCATTACAAGTATTGGTTCAGTGAAACCATATACTCCGCCAGCATCTTTCAAAAAAAATTAATATTTATATAGATTATGGAGAATGAACCTATAAGTGACATTGATTTAGATATTGTTGATAATAAAGTAGAATTATTGCTGCACAAAAATTACATATGCATGAAGATGCTATATGAGAAGAAATAGATGATCCTAATAGGATTAATGAGTCAAGAAGGCTTAAAATTAGTGAGAAGTCTCCTTGGCATGTTATTTATAAAACTGAACTAAGTATTATTGCTAAATCATTAGGTCTACCTGAGAATTCTTCGTTTGATAAAATACATAAAGAGCAAGTTAAGAGAAAATTAGCTACGAAAGCTAGTTAACTGATTAAATGATTATCTCTTATATGATGATTAGTAATTGCAATTATAGTTATTGCTAAGACAGTGATTCCACCAAAAATCATTAAAGCTATTCCAGTATTAAAATTTCCTGCAATCTCTCCAAACAAGAATGCTCCAATTGGAGTTGTTCCTCCCATTAACAATATATAGATACCCATAATTCTACCTCTGAATTTATCTGGTGTAATTAATTGTAATCTAGTGTTAGTTGTAACAGAGGCTATAATACCTGAAAAGCCAGCAATGGCCAAAAGTAGGAGACTCAATATATATGAATGTGATAAACCTAGTAGTAAAAGGGAAATACCTAAAGCAATTCCTCCTAATATTATACGTTTCTCACTAGCATTACTATTTCTTGTTTGGATAATGGCACCGATTAGAGATCCAGCCCCAAGTGCAGCCATTAGATCCCCAAATGCTGTGACATTCTGGTGTAGTGAAAACCTAGCTATTAGAGGAACAGCTACTTGCCAGTTAAACCCTAAAAGACCAATAACACCAAAAAGTAAAACTATTTTACGTACTGATAGATTTGATAATGCATATTTTAAACCTTCCTTAAGTTCAGTTATAGCAGATGTCTTTTCCAGGTATGTCTTTATAGTAGTATATGCAGGTCTAATTATAATAAGTACAATAATTGTAGGAATAAAACTTGCAGCGTTGAAAAACAAGGCACCAGGAATACCCCACAAAGCTATAGCTATACCTCCTATTGCACCTCCTATCATTCTTGATGTATTGAATTGAACACTATTTAAAGCTACAGCATTTGGAACAAGATCCTTTCCCACAAGCTCCGGTACAAATGCTTGTTGAACTGGACCATTTAGAGCATTAGTAGTACCTAAAAGTAATGCCAGAAATCCCACCTCAAATATAGTTATATTATTAGTAAGAACAAGTACGGCTAATATTATTGCTTGAAGTGTTAATATAATTTGGGTAAATACAAGAAGTTGTCTACGTTCAAATCTATCTGCCACAACTCCTCCAAATAAAGAAAAAAGTAGCATAGGAAGAAACTGCAACATTGTTATTGTACCTAATGCTATAGCTGAGTGTGTAAGATCAAGTATTAACCAAGATTGTGCTATAGCTTGTGCCCAAGTTCCTATTCCTGATAAAAATTGTGTTGTCCAATACCAACGGTAGTTACGTATTTTAAATGCCGCACCCATATCTCTCCACCTCTTTTTAGTAGTACTATTAAAGGAGTTTTTATTGTTATCAATCATTTTTTTAGGAAAGTATTTAGATAAACTATAGACATTTATTTTGATTTCACCATTTTATATTATGCTATTATATAATATAAAATTTGAGAAAAATATTTCTTTCATAGTATAATACTAATATGGTAAATATAGAAGAAAAAACAGCATTGCTAGTTATGGATCTCCA
>JAJZDR010000006.1 GCA_021805885.1 bacterium
CCGATCTGCAAAAAAATATAAAACCAGGGGAGGGCTATTTATAGATATAATTACTGGAATTATAGGAGCAATGATTGGAGGCCTTGCAGGTGATTCTTTTATATCTAGTACACTCTTTAGTATATTACTTTCAATAGTATTTTCTGCTTTGATTTTGTATATATTTAAAAAGGCTGTAAATAAGATAGAGTAGTTTATGAATAATAAAAACACTAATTTCTCTGTACCTTTAGATTTTAAATGGGGAGTTTCAACATCTTCCTATCAAATTGAAGGAGGCAATTTTAATAGTGATTGGTATTTATGGGAAAAATATAAGGGATATGGAGAAACAGGAGATGCATGTAGATCATATGAGAAATATAAGGAAGATATTGAGGTTTTAAAAAAATTAAAGGTTAATGCCTATAGATTTTCTATTGAATGGTCTAGAATAGAACCAGAAGAAGGAAAGTGGAATCTTGAGGCCTTGAACTATTACAAAGACCTTATAAAATCTCTTAAAGATAATAGCATAGAGCCTTTTGTAACACTTTTTCATGAGTCCCTTCCAATATGGGTATCACAGATAGGAGGGTTTGAGAATAAGAAAGTTGTTAATATATTTGAAAGATATGTAGATTTTATAGTTGAGAATCTTGGAAGCAATGTTACCTTTTGGATTACCATTAACGAACCTTTTGTTTATGCTTTAATGGGATACTTATCAGGAGAATATCCTCCAGGAAAAAGAAATATAATAAAATTTTTCAAAGTAGAACATAACCTTGAAATAGCTCATATTAGAGCATATACGAGGATAAAAGATATATATAAAAAATTCAATTGGGGGAGATCTAGGATTTCTGTTGCAAAAAATAATGTAGATTATTTATCATTAGATTTAATAAGTAATTTTTATGTAATGATAAAAAGATATTTTACTAATTATTCCTATTTAGATAGAACTAGAAAGTACATGGATTTTATAGGTCTGAATTATTATTTTCATGAAGAAGATAAATTCCATTTATCTATTCATAATTTCCTATTTAAAAGTATCCCTAATGACAGACTTAAAAAGCAAGATATATTGGGCTGGGATATATATCCTAAAGGTATATATAATGTAATAAAACAGCTATATAAAAGATACAATAAAGATATATTTATACTAGAAAATGGTATATCTGATACATCTGACTTAAATCGTATAAAATATATAGAGGATCATATTTTATACATAAAAAAAGCTATATCAGAAAATATACCAGTAAAAGGTTATTTTTACTGGAGCCTTATAGATAATTCTGAATGGAAGTATGGATTTGAGGCTAAATTTGGACTTTCTTATATGGACAATAATAGTGATAGGGTTGTAAAAGAAAGTGGTAAAAAGTTTGCTAATATAGTACAATCTATTTAATTATAGATTAATTTTTATAGGGTAAAATCAATATATTATGAATGTATCAGATAGGTTAGTATATGGAATATTTTCCATAATTGAATTTTTTCTTGTTTTTAGAATTTTATTTTTACTTTTTGGAGCTAATGCAAATAACCCAATAGCTAAATTCATTTATGGAACATCATATCCTCTAGTTGCACCGTTTTCTGGGTTATTTCCAAATATACAGTTTGGTAGGTTTGTTTTGGCATCAAATTCTGTTACAGCATTGATATTTTACACTATTGCAGGCATTGTTTTGGTTGAAATATTAACATCTTTTGTACAAAGACAAAAGGATAGAAGAAACCCTACTGTTTAATCTTTTATATATAAATATCGCTAAAAAATGAAAAAAGCAGATTTGCATGTACATTCTAATGTGTCTGATGGTGCGCGTTCACCAGAACAAATAATTGATTATGTAGAATCTAATACTGATATTGATAAAGTATATATAACTGATCACAATAATATAGCTGGCGCAAAGATTGCACTAGCATACTCACTCTTTAAAAATTATAAAATAGAGGTAGGTATTGGATCTGAGATATCAACTCAACATTGCCATATGATTGGGCTTGATATTAAAAAAAATATAAAAAATAAAATGTCTCCACAAGATACTGCTAAAGAGATATTAAATCAAGGGGGTTTTCCTGTCATAGCTCACCCATTTAATCCATTCCAAAAAGGAAGGCATTTAAATGGTAAGATTCTCGTAGAGTCTATGCTTAGTAGTAATATACCTTTTGCTATAGAGGTTAATGGATCCTTAAATTATATGACGCTTTTTTATTCAAGAGGTAGATTTTTTAGAAAACAGGCAGAGCTATCATTGGCTAACAAAAAAGCTATAAATATAGCTAAAGAATACAATATACCTATTGTAGGTGGATCAGATTCTCATTTACGTGTAGTTTTAGGAAGTGCATATACTATATATAAAGAAGATCTAATAAGTGATATTAAAGAAAACACTATCCAATATGGGTTTAATTTTCCTTATAGGAAACAAGGGATAAAATATTTTATATATCATGCTTTGTTCGACTCAATCCCTGTTCCTATAAAATATAAGAATAATATATTAAAAGTTTTCCCTTCAGAAAGAAAATAGCATTAAACTAATAAAAAATTAATTGATAAAATATATATTCGAGAATATAATGATAAAAGTGTGTGATATTTAGTTATAAAAACCCTTGAAAATCAATAAAAAAACAATAAAAAAAATCTTAAATAAATTATATAAATATTTTATTATAGGTATCATAGGAATAATTATTGATAATGGTGTTATATTATTATTAACATTAGTGTTTTTTGTCCCTGCTAATATTGCGACACTATTATCAGCAGAAGTTGGGAACTTAAACAATTTTTTTATAAATGATAATTGGACCTTCAAAGACAATAAAAATTCTGTATTTACAATAAGAATATTAAAATACCATATTTCTATTCTATTAGGTTTTGTAATTGCAAGAGTATTTTTATTTCCTGAAGTATTTTCTTTTGCCTCCTTATATTTTAGTAAATTTTTTGCTATTCTTATTGCTAATAACGCTAGTATAGGTATTAGCTTTATTTTTAATTTTACAATCAATTTTATATGGACCTGGGGTTCTGCCAAAAAAGACATTTATGAAGATATTGAAAAAGATCTTGAACAAACAGAATTTAGATAATTATGTAAATAATTTTAAATTATGTTAAATAGATCACTTTCTAGAAATAAATATTGGTACAAGGAAAGTGTTTTTTATGAGATATATATAGACCTATTTAAAGATAGTAATAATGATGGTATTGGTGATATAAGGGGCCTTATAGATAATTATATATATATCAAAGAATTAGGCATAGGATGTCTATGGTTATTACCTATTTATGAATCACCTTTAATGGATGGGGGATATGACGTATCCAACTATACCAATATAAGAAAAGAAATAGGAACTCTAGATGATTTTAAAGAATTAATAAAAATATCACATGATAATGATGTACGTATTATCATGGATTTAGTTTTAAATCATACTTCATCTGCTCACCCTTGGTTTATAGCCTCACAAGACCCTTCATCAAGAGAGTTTTCAAAATACAGAGACTATTATCTTTGGGATGCAGAAGGTGATAAATATAAAGATGCATCTATAATATTTTCTGATTATGAAAAAACTAATTGGACATATAATCCAATAAGGAAAGAATATTATTTTCATAGATTTTACAAAACTCAACCAGATCTAAATTGGAGGAACAGTGAAGTACTTAAAGAGTTTTTTAAAATAATTAGTTTTTGGTTAGACCTAGGAGTTGATGGTTTTAGGGTAGATGCAGTCCCTTATTTAGTTAAACGTGAAGGAACAACTTGTGAAAATTTGAAAGAAACACATATGATTTTAAGAAAAATTAGAAGATTTGCTAATAGACATTATAAAGATAGAAATATAATATTTCTTGCTGAAGCTGGAGAACCTATCAATAACCTTGTTAAATATTTTGGAAATGGTAGGAATGAATTTCAGATGGCATTTAATTTCCCATTAATGCCACAAATATTTTTATCATTATTAGAAGAAGATAATAAGTATATTATAAATACCATTAAATCATTTCCAAAAATTCCACGTAAAAGTCAATGGGCAATATTTTTACGTAATCATGATGAGCTTAGTTTATCTACTGTAGATAAAGATACAGCCTCTTTATTCTACTCAAAATATGATAAGGATAAAGTATATAGATTTAATACTGGTATTGCAGAAAGGTTATATACACTATTAGGAGATAATAAAGAGAAAATAGCGTTAGCTAATTCTATATTACTTACTTTAGTAGGTACTCCAGTGTTGTATAGTGGTGATGAACTTGATGAAAAAGAAAATTTTTCTATAGTCCCTAAAGATGATATTACATATGATAGGAGGTTACTTGTGAGAACTAAAATAGATTGGGCTAAAGCACACCAATATATATGGAATTCTCAATCAACATATAACAAACTTAGAAATATGCTTCTAATAAGAAAAAGGTATAAAAGTATATTTGCTCATTCAGACATACATATTATAAATACAGGAAACAAGAATATATTTGCATACTTAAGGGTTTATCACCAAAAAAACCTTATATTTATAAATAACCTTTCAAAGAAGAAACAGTTAATAGATACAAATAATTTAGCTATATTTCACTTCTCTGTATTAATACAAGACGGTGCCGAAGTGGCAGGTAATATAATTGATCTAAAACCATATTCGTATATCTGGATTAAAGTTATAACTGAAAATCAGCTAATTAGAAACAATCTAATATCAAAGCTCTCTTTATTCAAAAGATTTTAGATTGTTTAGTTTTTTGCAATAAACTCAGAGGCAAATTTAATAGTCACGTCAGTTTTTTTATGTGGGTTAAATATATGATGTGGGTCAAATATATTTTTTATTTCCTGGAATATACTATATATTTTCTCTCCGAATTCTTGCTCTATGTATGGACTTCTTATAAGGCCATCATTATGTTCTGCTGTTATAGATCCATTATATTTTAAAACAAGATCATAAACTTGATTGGCAATGGGATATATTTTATCCCTTTCTTTTTCATCTTGTAAATTCATTAATGGAAGAATATGAAAATTTCCATCGCCTATATGACCTGCGACTGTATATAGAAGTTTTGAGTCATCCAAAATTTTATATAGTTGAGGTAAAAATTCTTCCAATGTTTCTGGCCTTACTATTATATCATCTATAAATGGAGCCGCTTTAAGGTTTTTAATTCTTTGTCTTAATAGATTAAAGCTTTCTCTTCTTATAGCCCAATACTTTTTTGTTTCTTCATTGCTTCCAGAGACCTTTGTGAATAGATTGTTGTATAAGGACACTTCTTTATTTAATTTAGCTATATTATTTTTGATTTCTTCAAGATCATCAGATTGAAATTCCACAAGGAGTATTAATTTTGGCATACCTTTTCTTAATACTAATAAGAATTCTGGTAAGAATGAAAATGATAATTTCACTATGTTGGAACCAAGTATTTTAGAAAATGCAAAAAAGAATTTTAATGCTAATTTAAAAGTATAGTTGTCAAATGATTCAAAACTTGTAGGTTTGTATTTTAAAACAGTGTTGACTATTTCTGGTATATTATTAAAATCTTTTAAAAACAGCAAAAGCATACCATTATACTTTTTTGTATCAACAAGTCTGAGTTTTATTTCAGAGGTTATTCCTAAAGTTCCTTGTGCTCCTATGAATATTTGAGATAAATCAAAAGACCCATCTTCTTTTATAATATTCCAGATTGTATAACCACTAGAATTTTTAGACACTACCGGTTTTTTACTTTTTATAAGTTCGCGATTTTCAGATAAAAGTTTATACATTTTTCTATAAATATCACCTTCAAAATTTTGTAATTCCATTTTAAAGTTCAATTCATTTTTAGTTAACTTTCCAAATTTATATGTATTTCCATCAGACAATGTCATAGTAAGTTCCTGAACAAAATTCTCTGTTTTTCCGAAAGATAAAGATTCCTCTCCTCCAGAATTATTAGAAACTATACCTCCTACAGAGCACAATTCTTTGGATGCAGGATAAGATGGGAATACCAGATTATTCTTTAATGTCTCTTTTTCAAAATCTCTATAATATACACCTGGTTGAACTGTAGCTATACGATTATCTATGCTTATTATTTTATTAAAATGTTCTGGCATTACTATTAATATTGATTCAGTTAATGGGCCTCCTCCCATATCAGTACCTGCAGATCTAACAGTTATTGATAAATCAACACCATCTTTATTCTTACTCTCAACATATTTTACTAATTCTTCTATATCATGAATATCTTCAGGAAATACAATTATTTTAGGTATCATTTTAAATATACTTGCGTCTCTACTATAAGATTCTAATGTGGATGCATCATTTGTAACCTTACCTTTTACTATTTTTGTAAGTTCATTCTTTAAATTATCCATTTTTTCTTTTTAATAAATTTATTGTTTTTTCTTGTATGCTTTTTGAAGATAATCCATATTTTTCAATTAAAGCTTTTGTATCTCCAGATTCTGCAAAAGTATTCTGTAATCCAACAAATTCTTGAAGTGTAGGTCTTCTTCTTGATAGCATTTCTGATATTGCACTTCCCATACCTCCATCTACCTGATGATCTTCTATAGTTATTAGTGCATTAGTTTTTGATACAGATTTGAGTATTGTATCTTGGTCTAATGGTTTTATTGATGAAATGTTCAAAACTTCTGTTTCAACACCTTCTTTCTGTAAATTAGATGCTGCAATTAAAGCATAATAAAGCATATATCCAGTAGCAGCTATTGTTACTTGAGGGTTATTAGATACCCAGAACACTTGAATTTTATTTTCATCATAAGGTGTCTTTGATGTTGTTATAACTGGGGTCTTATCTCTTGTGAATCTTATATAATAAGGATCTTCCGATTCAGAACTGTTATAAGTTGCTTTGTATGCTTCAATAGAATCTGCAGGAACAATTACCTTCATTTTAGGCCAACACCTTGTTATTGCAATATCTTCCGTTGCTTGGTGTGTAGGGCCATCAGGACCTGTCATGATACCTGCATGATGTCCAGCTATCTTAACATTAGAATGATTATAAACAACAGTTGTTCTTAAAGTTTCCCAATTTTTTCCGGGAGAAAATACAGCATAAGATGATATATATGCTATTTTTCCAGATACACCCAATCCAGCAGCAATGGCAGCCATATTTTGTTCTGCTACTCCACAATCAAAAAATCTATCTGGAAAATTTTTTGCAAATTCATCTACTCTAGTAGATTCTGCCAAGTCTGCAGTTAAGACAACTATATTAGGATTTTCTTCTCCAAGTTTCAAAAGTGCTTTTCCATACCCATCCCTAGTTGCCTCAAGAGTTGGGGTTTCAAAGATGTTCTCATTTAAATATAAATCTTTATTCAGCATTATTGATGTTCACTAATAATCTTATTTCCTAAGGTACGAAGTTCTTTTAAAGCTTCTCTTGCTTGTTCTTTATTTGGTGGTGATCCGTGCCATAGATAATCCTTTTCCATAAAATCTACTCCTTTCCCAGGAATAGTATGCGCAATTATTACTGTAGGTTTTTCAAAGATTGACTTTGCTTCATTTATAGCATTTATAAATGCCTCTATATTATGTCCATCAACTTCAATAACATGCCAATTGAATGATTTATATTTATCAACGATTGGTTCTAATGGCATTACATCTTCAGTAAATCCATCAATCTGTATATTATTTCTGTCTATAACTAAAGTAAGATTATTTAACTTCATTTTTCCTGCAAACATTACAGCTTCCCAAATGTTACCTTCTTGGTGTTCACCGTCAGATGCAATAACATATACTTGGTATTTTGCTTTATCTATTTTAGCTGCTAATGCTATCCCTATACCTTGGGATAAACCTTCACCTAAAGGTCCTGATGATGTTTCTACTCCAGGCAGAGAAGTCCTATGTGGGTGTCCCTGAAGCCTAGAATTGATTTTTCGTAGAGTCTGTAGTTCTGATATATCAAAATAGCCTCTTAGTGCCATTGTAGCATACCTCACTGGACATATATGTCCATTAGATAGTATTAATCTATCTCGATCTTTCATATCAGGATTCTTTGGATCTTGATTTAATATATGAAAATAAAATGCTGTAAATATATCTGCCATGCCCAAAGGACCTGCAGAATGACCAGATCCAGCAGTTAGTAGCATCTCTATAATAAGTTCTCTTATTTTATTCGCTTTTTCATTCAGAATTCTTATTTGATCACTATCTATTCGTTCTATCATCTTCTTTTTAATACTATCATAAGATCAGATACATTGGAAGGAAGTTTCCCAGTTATAATTGCATCACCAGTCTTTTTAAAGAAATTATAGCTATTATCATTATTAATATAATCATCAAAAACTAGTCCTAGTTTGTTTGCTTTCTGTATTGTTATATCATCCATTATACCTCCTGCAAAATCTGAGTTATCCCAACCATCCGTCCCTATAGATATAAAAACGGTATCAGATCCTACATATTTATATGATGCCAGTGAGGCTTCTTGGCTTCTTCCTCCTTTTCCATTACCATGTACTGTAACTACACTTTCTCCTCCTCCGAGCAAAACTGTATTATGATCTGTTTTTTTAATTAAATATTCTCCTAATTCTCTTGCTTCCATCTGTACTCTATCTGAAAAAATCTTACTATTGTAACCTAATTTTATAGCTTTTTTATACATTGCATTAAGTGCTGTTATATTACTTAGCATTAGTATATTGGATACATTCTTAAAATATTTTTCATTTTTTGGAGTTTCTTTAAAAACTGACAAATCAATATTTAGTTTTGATTGAATTTTAAATTTGTTTACTATTGCAATTGCGTTAGAAACAGTTGTTTGATCTTTTACTGTTGGTCCTGATGCAATAAAAGAAAGATCATTTCCTGGTATATCAGAAAAAATCAAACTTATTATTTTTGCAGGATATATTAATTCCGCTAATTGACCTCCTTTTACTTTGGATAAATGTTTTCTTATTGTATTCATCTCTTCTATAGGTACTCCAGATGTTAGCATAACCTTACTTATATCTATTAGTAGATCATTAGATATCTTATTAGGGTACTCAAACAAAGCTGATCCACCTCCACATATTACTGTGATCACAAGGTCAGTATCTTTTAATTGACTATATTTTTCTATTACCCTTTTTGTAAAATCTAAGTTTGTTTTTGTAGGTAATGGATGATCACCTTTTGTTACTTTTATATTTTTCATCTCTTTAGAAATAAGGTCAATAACATCTCCTGATGTGATTAAACCATTTAATCTTTTGTTTAAAATTTCTACAATATCTGCCGAACCTTTTCCTATACCGAGGATATATATCCTTTTATATTTTGAAATATCATATTTTTTATTTTTAATTGAAAGGATATTTTCTTTTAAAGAGATATTTTTCTCTAATACTTCAATTGGTTGTATTGAATGAAGACCAGCTTCTATTATTGATAGTATATCTTTTCTTTTTTTATCTTTTGCTAGATTTTTATAATTTTTTATAATATTGTGCATTTATGGTTTATTAATTTTTATTTGATGTAAGTGTGAAGCGAATGGGTATACATATGTTCCCAATATAGGTATTTTAACAATATATTCAAGTATTGCAGCAATTATCAAAAATACTATAGCTAAACCCAATGTTACACCTAATCCATAAGCGATTCCAGATATAAAACTTCTTATTATCAGTTTTTTCTTATCAAGATATACATTGTTGATCGCTGATACCAAAGCATTGAGTGCTTTTTTAGTTTCTTTGTCTAGATTCACATGTTCCCTTGTTTTTTCATCCATAATATTTATAATGAGTGTAATTATATTTTAGCACATTAATTTTATATAGAAAAATAATTAAGGCCTTATATATATGTATATAAATGTTTTGGTAGTAAGCATAATTATATTTGTAATGTTTCTGATAATATTTAGGAAGTTTTTATCAAGAAACTCTTCTCCTGTAAGACACTCTTTATTATTTTGGTCTATAGGGCTACTATTTGGTGCTGTAGCAGCATTCTCTTTCTATGTTTTCCTTATAAGTCATAATACCATACCATTTTATATCTATTATTTTCTTGGAGGTGGACTTACACCAGCAACTTTAGGATTAGGTTCAATATATCTACAAAAAAAAGAAAAATTAAGAAAAATAATGCTTTATTCTACAATTACCCTTGCTGTAATACTTTTAATACTATTATTCTTTTCATCTATATCCAGAGAGGGGTTACATCAGTTGATATTTTACTTTAAAGGTTATAAAGAGAATGCGGCTCCAAATGGTAGTGGTGTTTTGAAAATAGGTTTATGGACAATACCCTTAGTAATTTTAAATACTGTAGGTAGCATTGAACTTATAGGGGTTTCTTTATACTATGTTTATAAAGCTATCAGAAAAAAACTCTATGATAATAGGTTTTTTGGGATTTTTATAATAGGTCTATCTTCATTGGCTTTAGCTTCGGCAAGTACAGTTGCAAGATTATTTATTGCATCATTATTTTGGCCCAGTATGCTTGTAGGGTGGTTGCTTTTTCTTATTGGAGTATTATTAGTTTGAAGTTTAAATTATTTTCAAAACACCCTGTCTTAATATTTTAGCAGTTTTGTCTCTGCAGTCTACAATTGTTGATACTCCTTGGGACTTTATTTTCCCTGCATCTATTATTATATCTATCATATCAATTTTTTCTTTTGGAGTTTCTTTTAATAGTTGTTGTATAGAAAATGGGGTAGGGTAATTTGATATATTAGAGGATGATGCCGTTATAGCCAGGTTCAGTTTTGAAACTATATCTTTAGATATTATATTATTTGGGATTCTTATTGATACGCTATTGTCACTTGAAATATTTTTGGTGAGTAATCTTTTATTATTTTGTTCTAATACAATACTAAGTTTCCCTGGTAAATATTTTGTAATTAAATTATTGGCAATTTTATTAACTTTTGCATACCTTTTAATCATTTTGGTATCAGATACAGTAATGGACAAAGATTTATCTTGTCTTTTGCCTTTATATTTTAAGAGTTTGTCTGTAGCTTTGAAAGATTCTGCATTAACACCGATAGCATATGCTGTATCAGTTGGGTATATTATTATATTATCATTTTTTATTGAGTTGACAATCTTGCAAAAGAATTATTAAAACGAGGATTTAAAGTAGAATCTATACATGGAGATAAAATGCAATCAAGAAGACAAAGAGCTATTGATAACTTTAAAAAT
>JAJZDR010000054.1 GCA_021805885.1 bacterium
GTTTATAATTAATTAAAAATAGAGTCCTTTAGCATTTCGAACCGCACTTGTAGGCAGGTTCTATCAATACATTCGGGACGTTTCAAGTGTGGGTGTCGCGTTAATTGACCTTGGCGGGATTCGAACCCGCGATCTTTAGGATGAGAACCTAATATCCTAGACCACTAGACGACAAGGCCATACTAGTGATTATATATTAAGAATAATGTTTTGTGAAATTAATGAATATTCAATGTACTATAGAGTTGAATATAAAATATTATCATCAGATCCTAGAATTACTATTATATCTCCAGTATAAAAAGATGGATTATGTTTAATTAAAGTAACATTACTTGGACCTAGAATCTTCATTATCTGATTTACTTCATATTTATATTTAGAATAATTTCCAACATATATCTCATCTTTCACTAATGTCTGATTATATATACCTATAGACGATATTGTACCGCCAAGGTTCTGTATATATCTTGAAAACTGATAGACTGCATTATTTGATGAGGAAGAATCTAATATTTGTACTGAAACTCCACTTTTCGCAAATGTTATACCAGTAAAATTAGACCTTATAAATGTATCAATATTTTTTAAATTAATCACACCACTAGACTTATATTCTAAAAGTTTAATATTCTGAATTTTCAGATTATATATAGCATATAGTAGATTAAACATATTCTGTTTTTCTATGTTAGACCTGAAAATAGTTTGAATGTACCCTATATCAGAACTAGTATTTATTAAACTTAGTGGAGATAGTATATTCGATAAAATCCCTTGAAAAATAAGGTTTTTAATATAAAGGTTAGTAAATGTATCTGACTTTGAAGATAATATGCTTATTGCCTGGTTTGAAGTTAGTGTATTAACTCCATCACTTATCGAAACACCTCCAATATTAGTACTTAAAGATGATACTATAGATATGTTTTTTGTACCTTTAAGAGAAGTAGAACTTAGGGATATATATCCATCTATTGGTATTGCAAGATTATACTGTATAACTTTTAAAAGTAGGTTCATTCCATCTTTAGGAGCATTCAAATTACCAATTGGATAAATAGTCCTTAAAGTTTGACTTGATGACGGTGAAGTATAAAAATTCAAATTAGATGGTAGGGCCATTAAAATTGTAGACGTCCCTGGAGTAACAGTTAGTAAAGCATTGTATGTATTAACTGTAAAACCATTATTTTTAGATTTATAAACAACAAGTATGTTCGTTGTATTGTTAGCTGATACTGCTGCTACTCCCCCACTGTACCCAGAATCTTCCTTTATAATTATATTATTCAATCTCATAACATTAGAAAATAGGAAATAAATAATATATAAAAATATTATAATTACAAATATTATTATAAGATAACCTGGTTTTCTTTTCTTTTTATAGGATTGCATAGTATTTATATAGAACATTAACATTAAAAATTTACTTTGTAAAATATTTTTAGTAGAATAAGTTTATGTTTACCAAGTTTAAATCAATACTTTTCCCCACTAAGGAAAATAAATATCACTCACCAATATTATCTTACAAAGTACTTTTGATTTTTATAGTGTTTTTATCTTTTATTAATCTTGCACTTCCTTCCTTTGCATATGGTTCTGGTATAAACAATAGTCAGATTTTTATAAGTCTAAATAAAATTAGACAGGATAATAGTGCATCAACATTATATATGAATCAAAATTTGGATTCATCAGCAAAAAATATAGTTAATAATATGTTCCAATATCAGTATTTTGGAAGAATAAATCCAGTCAAAGGTACGTCTTTCTACTCCTTTGTGACTATGAATAAGTTTTCAAATATAAACCTGATTTTATTTAAAAATTATGTATCACAGACATCATTTTCAAACACATTAATACAAAATTATAAGAACATCATTATTAATCCAAATATTAATGACCTAGGCATTTATGAAGGTAATGGAGTTTTAAACGGTAACAATGTAAATATCATTGCTATATTAACAGCGAAAGGTGCCCATTCAAATATTATTCCGTTATTTACCAATAATAACCAGAGCAGTTTTATAAATTATAAGATAATTGAATATACTGATTTATTTATATTACTTTTTATAACATTACTCCTACTTTCTGATGTTATTGTTACTTACTATTACAGAATCGAAAGGGAAAAAATGATATCAAATATGCACCTACCTTTGCTTTTTGTATCAATAATAGTTGTATTTGTACTGATAATAGGAATATCTTTATGAAAAATATAATAAAATATGAAATAGAATTTACAACAAGTATAGTTTTCCTACTTTTAGAAGTATTATTCTTTGTTATATTATTATCTTCTATAAATATTGTGGTTTTATACGTAATATTATCTACAATATTTTTTATCCTATTTATAATCGATAGTATAAAAAGATTTAGGAAATATATAAGACAGATTGATACCGAGGAAACTAAAAAAATAAATAAGAATATCTATTTGTTTAATCAGATAATTTTACCAATTTCAATGTATATTGGAACGATATCTTTTATCTTATTAAATAGTTTAGATTTACTGACTATTCAATTTTTTATAGTACTATCAACTATACTATTCTATATACTAATAAAACATATAGAAGTATATCTAGAGACTTTTGAATTTGATGAGAGAACTCACTATATAATAAACGGAGTAAAAGTCTATATTTTCTTTCTTTTATCTTATTCAGTTTTACAGATATCATCCATCATAAATCTATCTGTATTTTTAGTTCCTGTATTTGTCTTTACTATAGCATTAACTTTATTATTATTACTTATACAAAGAAATAAACAATTTCTACAAGGAACTATTTGGTATGCAATATCAATATCATTTGTTATTGGAATATCTGTCTTTTTAATGGATATATTTGTTAATAATGCTATAATTACAGCATTTACTGCAACTTCACTGTTCTACTTCTTTGAAGCAATCCTACATCATAAATTGGAAAATAAATTATCAAACGAACTTATTATAGAATATATTCTATTCTTAGTAATTATATTTCTTATAATTAAAGGATTATTTGGCATTTATGTATAAAAATTAAAATACGATTGCTGCAAAAATATTCGATTGGTAATAAGTTATACCACCACCCATATATTGTCCAAAAGTAAGATTTGGCCCAAACCAAGGATCTTGCATTGTACCAGTAGCCCCTAAAGGACCAGTCATTGTAACAAAATGCATTCCCATTGGATTATCTGGAACATCAAAACCTATAACCACTGGAGTAGCGGGTGTTGCATAAGTATTAACAAGAGCTATTGGAGAAATACCACTATAAGAGATAGGATTAATATTTGGAAAATTTCCAAATATCACACCATTACTACCCCAATATTGAGAAGAATTAACATTATATGGATTAAATCCTGTGTTACCAATAAGATTCTCAGCTATAATAGCAGCAATTAATGAACAACCTGCGTTGGAATAAGTACAGGGTTGTCCAGTAAGAATAGTACATATTCCAGGACCAAGAAGAGTATTTCCCCATGAAGAACATTCTTGTGAGTAATATGCTCCAATATGACAAGGCGCATTCCCAATTACACCAGGTATACCTGATTGTAGAGATAATCTATCAATTTCAGAAAGAATACTTTGCTCTTTCGCTTGTGTTTGAGCATTTTGTGCACTCAAACCATTATTTTGAGATGCATAAGAGTTCTCTTCAGTCTGTAGATTACTTTGATCAGCAAGTAATGCTTGTTGTTGTGTTACAAGTCCATTATATAAATTTGTAGCATTTCTTTGATTAACGGCTACTGTATTTTTATTAGTATCAAGCTTTGAAATAACAGCTACCAATTCCTGTGCCAATTGATTCTGATGTTGTATGGATGCATTAAAATATTCAACAGATGCAAGAGCATTATTTATATTAGGATCTCCTATAAACATCTCTGCAGGAGGAACATATGTTTGTTCATATCCTGATTTAGCATTACTATTTATTTTACCCTTTATAACAATAATCTTTGATTGTTCTTGAGCAATTTGAGCATTTAATTGAGCAATTTGAGCATTTAATTGATTTATCTGGGTCTGCTCATTAGATATCAACGCTTGTTTTTGTAATATTAATTGCTGATAAGTATTAATCTGACTATTGAGATTAGCCATTGCACCATTATTGGCATTTATTTTTGATTGATTCTGATTAATCAGGTTTTGTAATTGTTGATATTGTTGTTGCAAAGAATTTAATGAGCTACTAGCCACTATACTTTGAGGATTAGAGATAAACAAAGTCGAAAAAAATGAAAGAGTAACGATCACAAATAATCCAATTTTTAAAAACCTATTTTTATATAATTTCAATATTTTCATATGCACATAAATATAGCATTTTATAGGATCTTTTACAAACACAACAATAAAGATTGTACCATTATAGTATTATTAAGAGGTCTAATTATTTAAGATATTTTGTAATTGAAATAGAGGATGCTATAACCCCTATAACTATTCCTATTAAAGCCTCTATTCCAACCACCTCCAAAACAAGAAGTAAAGAATAGTGCGGTAGTGGTACTCCTTGGAAAAATTGTTCAAGTGGAAACAATATTGTAGCTTTGTAATACGTACTTATAATAAGGAATATTAGATATAAAACTATACTAGAGACAAACACTCCCATAACTCCATACAAAGCTCCCTCCATTATAAAAGGACCAACCACATAAGTTGTAGATGCTCCCACCAATTTCATAATTGCAATATCTTCAGAATGTGAATTTATTGTTATAGCAATAGTTATTACAATAATAACAAATGCTATGATACCCAGGAATATTATAAGCCCAAATCCCACATCACTAATTACTGATACCGCTTGTTTTAGAAATTGTACAACATTTTTAAAATATAGTATGTTATCAATTTGTCCGTTACTATTCTTTTTAAGTTTATATAAAGTATTTGCAACATCCTGAAGATTAGAAAGATTTCGTGTGCTAATTTCAAATGAAGGGGGTAAAGCATTCATGTCTACTGACTTTGCTAGAGCAGGATTCTGTGTTTTTAATAATTTTACAAATCTTTTATATGCAACCTCTTTCGATATAAATTTTATTGACGTAGCCTTACCAGTATCCTGTATTTTAGTTTTTACCCCAGAGATATATGTTGAAGATGCCTGTGGATTAAAAAATACAATAACTTGAGATTTTGATTCGTAGTAATGGAGAATAACATTCACAGAATAAAGAGTGAAAATAAAGATAGAAATAACAAAAAATGTTAAGGTCATAATTGCAACTGAAGAAAATGATAACCAACCATTTCTTCTTATGTGTTCATATGTATATTTTATTAATCTCCTGACTTTTATCATTCGTTATACCCTCCCATGGAATCTCTTACAATTTTACCTTCATCTAGAGAAATTACTCTTTTTTGCAATGAATTAACTATATCAGAAGCATGTGTTGCCATTAGAATTGTAGTTCCCCAATTATTTATTTTATTTAAAAGCTGTACTATATCCCATGAAACATTAGGATCTAAATTTCCAGTAGGCTCGTCTGCAATTAATATATGAGGATTATTTACCATTGCTCTTGCAATAGCGATCCTTTGTTTTTCACCCCCAGATAATTGATAAGGAAACGATCTAGATTTTGCTGAAAGGCCAACAAGATCAAGCATATAATCTACGGCTTTTTTTATTTCTCGATTTGAAAAATCAGAAACCTCCATAGCAAAAGCCACATTCTCAAATGCAGTCTTTTTTGGCAATAATTTAAAATCCTGAAATACAACCCCAATTTCACGACGTAAATGAGGAAGAGCCTTACGAGAAAGTTTGTCTATATCATATCCAGCAAAATGTATACTGCCAGTTGTTGGAACCTCCTCTCTTATCAGTAGTTTTACTAGAGTACTCTTACCAGCCCCAGAATGACCAACCAAAAAAACAAATTCTCCTTCTTCAATATGAAAATTTATATCATCTAATGCAATTCTATTGCCATATTTTTTTGAAACATCTTTGAATGTAAGCATACTACATATTACAGGATATAATAAAAACTATAAATTTTCAATGTGGGGCTACAATTTAATTTCTTCAAAGATGAACATGTCTAAATCCCCCCCAAGTACAGCTTCAGTATTAGTTGTTTCAACCTTCGTACGTAGATCTTTAACTAATTTATATGGATTTAAAACATAGTTTCTTATTTGGTTTCCCCACATAGCTACTTTATGTTCCCCACGAAGGTCAGACATTTCTTTTTGTTTTTTCTCTTCACCTATTTTAAAAAGTTGTGCTTTTAATTTTCTCATAGCATATTCTCTATTTTGTACCTGAGTTCTTTCTGATCCAGCAGAGACAACAATCCCACTCGGTATATGCTTTATAATAACTTTAGAATTGACTTTATTAACATTCTGTCCACCAGGCCCTCCACTATGTGTAGCTTGAAATTCTAAATCATCACTTTTTATTTCTATCTCATCATCATCTTCAATAATAGGCATAACTTCAACTAAAGCAAATGATGTTTGTCTTAGTCCTTGAGCGTTAAAAGGAGACACTCGCACTAATCTATGAGTTCCACTCTCTCTCTTTAGATATCCATAAGCATACATACCATTTACCTCCATACTTACACTAGATATTCCAGCCTCACCTCCAGAAAGAATATCTGTAATTTCATGTTTCCATCCTTTTTTATTAAAATATCTCGTATACATCCTGAATAGCATATCTGCCCAATCCATAGCCTCAACCCCACCTTGTCCGGCATGTATAGAAAAAATGGCTCCAGCTTTATCATATTTAGAAGATAAATAGGTACTTAGTTCCATTTCATCACACTCTTTTTTGATTTTTTCTAGTTCTTTGATTATTTCAATATAATCTTCCTCTTTAGATATCAGAAAAAGTTCATCAACATATGTTATTTTCTCTTCAAGGTCTAAAACCTTATTAACCTCACTTTGAGCATTAGTTAACTCTTTTGATATTTTGGTTGCATTTAAACTATCCTCCCAAAAACCTTCAGTAGAACTTTTTATTTCAAGTTCCTCTATTCTTTTTTCTAAGGAGGGGATATCTAATTTATCACGTATATTTTTTATCCTTAGACGTTCTGTGGATATTTGCTCTTTTATATCATTCATTGAGATCTTTTCAACTTTAGTATTTCTTTCACCTCGTCAAGTACTTGTTGGGGATTTTGATAAGATTTTATTAAATATCCGGAAGCTTGTCTAGCAAATCCTTCTTTAATAGTAGTTTCATCAGAAAGATTAGTTAGTAGGATTACTGGAATATTCATTGTGGATGGGGATGTTTTGAGCTCTTTTAAAACATCTAATCCATTAATACCAGGAAGCATTATATCAAGCACTATAATATTTGGCTTTTCATTTTTAGCTAATATTAAACCATCTTCTCCATTATATGCATTAACAACAGAGAATAAATCATTTTCAAATATTCTCGAATAAATAAAGGCCAGATCTACATCATCCTCCACAAACAATACTCTAATTTTATTTCTAGAATTCATATTATCTATATTATACATGTTGCATATAAAAATTAAAGCATACTACCCAGTATTGATTTTTCTATATTGCAAGTATACTATAAGGCATGATATACTCCATTTTCATAATATTATGATAGAGCAAGAACCAACAAGAAATACAAACATACTAGAACTTAATGAAGTTGAACAAGAACTGAATGCCAAAATGAGAGGATTCAATTCTAAACTTCACGCTAGAATAGAAGCAATTGACATGGGTATTGTAGAATGTCAATATGTATATTCTGATGAAACAGATAGTGTTCTACCTACTGAAACAAAGATATTTATAAACCCTGAAACTGATGAAATATTAAGAATAGATTATATAGGAGATACATTGAAAGCTACTGTATGGTTTAACTCAAAAACTAGGAGAAATTCTAGCATAATACAGTTTAGAAACCCTATTATAACTTTATTTTCACCAGAAGATGATAGGGACCATGTATCATATTTGCCACTTGGAGACAAATTTGTAAAGACAATTATACCAAGAAAATAAATTTTAGATCTAGATTATTATTATTTTAGTTTTTTAATAACTATGTTAGAACAAATGATATTTACTGAACAACAACATAATGAATTACTTACATCAGAAGATACAGAGAGGGATATAGCTAAGACATTAAGGGGTATTTCTTTCATGGAAGATGTGAGAGTCATTATCAAGACTAAAGAAAAACAACAGCTTGCAGTTGACGGTGAGAAATGTGGCCTATTTGAAAGAGAGACTGATATGTATCCTAAGAATGAGAGAATAGAAATAATGATTGATGAAAAGGGCAACCCAGTTATTATATTAAAGGCTAAACACCCAGATAATTACACAATATTAATAAAAAATCCTGAATCAATAACAATATATGATAAAGATATGGAAGTGATAAGAGGATATAATCATATAACTAATGGGAATTTCACTTTAATTCAATAATTAAATATATGGGAGAATTTGATACAGTAATAGAGCAACAGGAGCAATATAGAGATTTAGTACCAGAAGAGATATACCCCTATTTAAGGAATGTCTTAGATACTACATCAAAAGCCTTTATAAAGGTTAAAGGAGATGGTGATCCAGCATATATCGCTGGTCATCCAACACTTGATATGGACACAGATATATTTCTTGTATTAATCGAGAATAGAAAAGAAGGTTCTCCTTTAGTAAAAATTGCAATAGAAAAAGTATATTTAAATAAGACTAGAGCTAATATTCGTATCATTGTTAACAATTTAACTGATATAGTTGTATATACGATGGATGGACAAACAAAAACAAGAAGATACAAAAAAGATGATAAAGAGGGTGTATTCAAAGTTTCTGTGGACTAGATATTCACACTATTATTTGTTTTTTACCTTAATTAGGTATAGAATTACCTTATTAATATAAACTATTAAATATATGCAAGATAGTATGCCAGAAAGATCACCTGCAAGTCCATTGGCTTCAGTTTTGTTTTTACTCATTATAGTTATAGGATTCTTTGTAGGATTGCCTTTATTCTCATCAAATTTTGCTTTAGCAGTAACAATATGGGTAATATTTTTCTTACTTGCAGTATTAGTATCAATATCTGTTCATACAGCAGCAGAATGGGATAGAGCAACAGTATTAAGACTTGGAAAATTTGCTAGAATATCCGGTCCTGGAATATTTTTTATAATACCAGTATTTGAAACTATACCATATTGGATAGATCTAAGAACAATGTCAGTCCCAATAAAAGCTGAACAGACATTAACTAAGGACAGTGTTCCAGTGTCTGTTGAGGCAATTTTATTCTTTAGAGTCATTGATGCAAAAATGGCATCTTTGGCTGTTGCTGACTATTACAATTCTGGAATTCTTGCAGCACAAACTGCACTAAGAGATATTATAGGAAAGAGCGAACTTTCTACTGTATTATCAGAAAGGGAAAATATTGATGAGGCGCTGAAAGTAGTCATAGGAAAAAGAGTAAGTCCTTGGGGCATTGAAGTTATATCAGTGGAGATGAGAGATGTTATTATTCCAGAAAATTTACAGAATGCAATGAGTCAAAAAGCACAATCAGAAAGGGAAAGAGAATCTAGAGTAATACTTGGAGATTCAGAAAGAATAATAGCAGATAGTTTTAGCCAAGCAGCAGAAAAGTATAAAGACAATCCTGTAGCACTACATCTAAGAGCCATGAATATGCTATTTGAAGGTTTAAAGGAAAAAGGCGCCCTAATGATTGTTCCATCATCAGCACTTGAATCCATGAATCTAGGGTCACTGGCAGGTATTGCATCTTTAGGAGGAGAAAAACTAAGTGAAAGTGGTAAGATAAAAAAAACAAGAAATAAATCTTAATCCAAAAACATTTCATAAATCTAGATTTAATAATATTGATTCAGCACTCACTACTCAAATGAAAAAAATTGTGATTGTAGGTGGAACAGCATCTGGTAAAACTAAACTTGCATATAATATTGCAAAATCTATCAATGGAGAAATCATTTCTGCTGACTCTAGACAGGTTTATAGATATCTTAATATAGGATCATCAAAGGAAAGATTTGAAGATGTGAAAACACATCTTATAGATATTATAAATCCTGATCAACGGTATTCTGCATTCTTATTTAAAAATGATGCAAAGAAAATAATAAAAGATATAGAGTTGAGAGATAAAATTCCTATAATAGTTGGAGGAACTGGACTTTATACAAGAGCACTTGTATATAATCTTTCTTTAGGCAGAAATCCTGATTTTAAACTCAGAAAAAAACTAGAGACCAAAACAAAAGAAGAGTTACAAGATATATTATATTCTATAAATCCGAAATTTAAAGAAATATTAAATAACTCAGATATAAATAATAAAGTACGATTGATAAGATACATAGAAAAAGGAGAAATAACACAAAATGAATTTGGACCAGAATCCTTTGCAAATAATGAGTATATACAAGTACAAATAAATATAAAGAAGGACGAAATAATAAAGAGAATAAGAAATAGAACCAATAACATGATTAAACTTGGTCTTATTGATGAAACTCTAGGCGTATTAAAATTAGGTTACAAAAAAGATGCCCCAGGGCTTTGTATGATAGGATATAAAGAGTCCATAGAATTTATTGAACACAAACTAACTCATGAAGAATTGATTGAGAAAATTAATAAAAATACCATTAATTTATTAAAAAGACAAATCACATATTTTGGAAGCGACAAAAATATATATACTATAGATTATAATAAAATATTAGACTTCATAAATATGCATATCTGATCAGAAGTTAACTATAGATAGTGTATCAATAGATTTCAACCTTGATGTATTGTTTTCTTCTTACCAAAATTCTCTTTAATGTATTTTAAATATTTCAATATAAAAAACAAACCCCACTTCTATGTGGGATTTGCAATTTTGTTTTAAAAAAATAAAGCTTATTTTACTGCTACTTTTAGTGCTTTTCCAGCTCTAAATGCAGGAGATTTTGTTGCTGCAATTCTGATTTTTGCTCCAGTTTGAGGATTTCTTCCCTCTCTTTCTGATCTACTTC
>JAJZDR010000084.1 GCA_021805885.1 bacterium
ACTGCATCAACTACTCCTTTTTTATTCGTAATCCACCTATAAGGTTATGATTGTATCTCCATTCATATATTATTGGGTTACCTAGACTTTCGAGTATTCTCTTTTTACTATAATCATTTTCTTTTGATGCACATTCAATAATGACATTATATTTTTTGATATCTTTTTTAAGTTTTAAAAAAAGAGTTTTTATGTCTTTTAGATCTAATATATTAGATCTAATAACTTTTTCTAAAATATCTATATTTATTGTATTTTCAGTTTCTATTTTTAATATTATATAATTTAATATATTATTACTTTTCATTTTTGTTTGAACCTATCTCTTTTATATATTTTATAGTATCTTTTGTAATATTGGCTTCTATTTCCTTAGTCATATTTTCTCTTAATACCTTTTTGGTTGTAAATAAGACAATATCTAAAAGTTCTTTTTTCAAAGAAGCATACATTTTATCATGATTATTTTGTATTTCTTCTTCAGCTTTTTTTATGAACACTTTTGCTTCATCTTCAGCATTCAATAAAATATCTTGTCTTAATTTTTCTGCTTGTATCTTCGCTTCTCTGATCATATCTTGTACTTCTCTCTGTGTTTTATGCATTGCCTCCTTATACCGTTCATCCATCTCCTGTTTTGTTTTCTTTATTGCATCAGCATACTCTAGTGACTCTACAATCTTTCTTTCTCTCTCATCTAAAATTCTGAATATTTTCTTAAAAAGAAATTTTTGGAGTATATACAATATTATAAAGAAATCTATGGTGTAGAAAACTAAATATTGTATATTAATTCCAAATTGATTAAAAAAATTCATAATTTAATACTTATAATTTAATATTGCAATTTATTGTAATGCAAATATAAGAGCGTAAATAGCTATAGCTTCAGTAAATGCCATTGCAAGAATCATGATACTAACTATTCTTGCTGTCATCTGAGGATTTTTACCTATAGCCTCAACAGCCTTACCTCCTATATATCCTACTCCTATTCCAGGCCCTATTGCACCAAGTCCCATTACTACTCCACCTGTTAATGTAAAATTTGTTGTCATAAAATTCACCTCCTTATAAATTAGCTTACCAATTCATCTTTATCAGTTAATATTGTCATAAAAGATAATGTAAGCATAGCAAATATTCCAGCTTGTATTATATCTATTAATATTTCAAAAGCTAGAAATGGCAAAGGGAGAAAATACATTCCTCCAAGTTTTGTAAACAATATTATAATTACATCGCCCGCATATATATTACCATACAACCTGAATGATAGCGATATTAATTTTGTAAATTCTGATATAAGTTCAAATATGCCACTAAAAATGTTTAATGGTTTAGTAAAATTAAAATAACGTTTTAAATGATGTAATATACCCATCTGTTTAATAGCTAGATACTGTGTAACTACTACAGATATTAATGTTAGAGCGATTGTACTATTTAAATCAGAATTAGCCGTTCTAAATATAGGAACAGTAATTCCAGCGTGTTTGAAATAGAAAGATATTATACCTACAAAAGGTAATATTTCAAACAGATTATTTAATGCTATAAGGATAAAAAAAGTTGCAACCCATGGAAAAAAAAGGTTTATTCTTTTTGTATCTCCTTGAGTCTGTTCTGACACTATACCTTTTATAGAATCAATGAGAACTTCAATAAAATTTTGAAATTTTGAAGGAACAACATCTAATTTAGATGATAAATAAAGTGCTACTATAATAATTAAAAGAGATACTATAGTTGCAGTTAGAACAGTATTTGTTAATGCAAATCCAAATATATTAGCTATTACTTGGGGGGCTCTTGGTACTATCATTGGATTTCGTATATTTTGATATTTAATTTATTAAATTCTTTTTTCATAATTTCTTTGCATGCTCTATATTTTATCTTATCAGTATCGGATGTATATATGAGTATGTTTTCTATATTATGTAATGCTTCTGCTATTTTTATATTATCAAATATTAGTGCATTTAGGAAATTTTTTCTATCTATTATTATGTCTAATATATTATTATCTAAAGATATACAGTCATATTGATTGTTGGCTTTAAAATTCCTATGTAAGTTAGTTTCATTAATTATTATACCCTTAGCGTTATGTCTTGTTATTATCTCTTCAGGATCCATATTTACAATCTTCTTAATCTTACCAGTCGTAATATCATACTCTGAGCCATCGAGTTTTCTTATTATGTATTTACCATCACCTAATTTCTCCTTACATATTCTAAGATCATTTTCTAATATCTTAGGACTAAAATTTTTACCATAAATACTTTTATATACTCCATAATTTTCATGTACCGATATAACCCTATTTTCTTTCTTTGGATCCAGATACTTTATTTTTATATATTCTAAAATTTTGCTATTCAAAAGTAATGCTTTTGCACCTCCTGCGAATGATAAGTTTTTATTATTTTTGAAGAATGCTTGAAATCTAAAGTCCATACATCCTATATCAATTTTACCAGTTCCCATATTTATTAAAGTTTAACGGATCATTATATATGTATTTATATGTTTTTTGCAACTTCATGTATAGGTATGTTGTTTATATGTTATTTATTATATAATCAAAGCTAATATATTATCGACAGTATCTTGTATATAAATAGAAAAAGGATTATAAAATTTGTTTTTTTAATTTTATCTTTTATTCTATTTTTTTTAGCCTATCTACACATATCTGCATCAATTCAGTATAACTCTGATAGCGCTGCTCCCATTCTTGAATCCTATGCTATACTACATGGGAATGCATCACTCCATTCTTGGTATTTATCTTCTGATAATTTCTATACAATAGATCTATTATTCTATGTTATCGCACAATATTTTTTTGGTTTTATACCACAACTTATGCAGTATGTCCAAATAGTTATATATATACTGATGGCATTTGTGTCACTTTATGTGGTTAATATTAATAAGGCAAAACTTCAATTATCAAGGTTTTTAATATATATTATTGCAATACCAATGCCATCATATTTTTTTCTTTCGAATGCTTTGAAATTACCTGATCATATTGGAACAATAATGTTTTCTTTGATAGGATTTTTACTAGTATATAAAATAGAAAATAAAAGAAAATTTAAATATTTATTAAGTATAATTCTATTTATAATAACAACATTAATAGTTTTCGGAGACCCTTTAGGTATCTGGATTGCTATTTTACCAATAATATTATCATCTTTAATCTATTTATTTATAAATAAAAAAGATAAAAAAGAAGATTTTCTAATTTTAGGAATAACGCTGCTTGCACTAATTGTAGGAGAAACCTTAAGATCCAATATTATAAAATTAGGAGGTTTTAGAATAGTTCACCTTGGGATGTATTTTGCATCCTTACAAAATTCTATTTTACATTTATATTATTTAATATATTCAATTTTAAAACTTAATGGTTCATATTTTTTCTCTCAAAATTTATTAAAACCTTCAACTATGGAAATTCTATTAAGACTTGTAATTACCATCGCTATATTTATACCTATTATATATATTTTTAAAAGTAATATAAAAAAAGTTGATCGAATAAATTTAATTCTTGCACTTGGAATGCTATTTGATATATTAGCTTTTGTGTTTGGGAATATTCTTATAAATACTGGTACTACAAGATATTTAATACCTTTTGTAATCTTTGGTGGAATACTACTAGCAAGGATAGCTCCTATATACATTGAAAAATCTAAAAAGATTCTAGTCTTAGTTATAATATATTCTGTCATCTTAATACTCTTCTTTATTCACTATACTATTTTTACCCCAGTCTATGTCCCTTATAAACAACAGAATATTATTTCATTCTTACATTCACATAAGCTTAAATATGGATATGCAACTTATTGGAATGCATCTATTTTAACTTTAGAAACGGAAGATTCCATTCAAGTTAGGGCAGTCACAAAAAATGGTAACTTATATACCCCTTATTTATGGTTAGACTCTAGTAACTGGTATAAACATAAAGCAAATTTTTTAATAATTAATAATATGAATAATAAAAAAATAGATACAAAACTAGCTGTACATACTTTTGGAAAGTTTAAATATCAATATAGTGAACCAGAATATACAATATTAGTTTGGAATAATAATATTTCAAATGTTTTATATTTAAATATTAAGTATAGACTTAATGGGTAGGATTAATTTCTATTATAGATTTTAATCATATTTATTAGACTTGATGCAATATATTGATCTCCTAAATTGTTTGGGTGTATACCATCTGAATTTAAGATTCCTTTCATATTTTGCATTGAAGATTCTGTGTTTATATATGGGATTCCATATTTATTTGCAAGTCCTTGTATAATATTGTTGAATTCTGAAAGCCTTCCAAATGATCCTGCAGAATAATTTATTCCACTGAAATTTGCTAAATATGGTATTGAAAAAATAAAAATAGTTCTACTTGGTCCTGGATTAATATCTTGTATAATTTGTTCTATATTATTTTTAAATTGTAATGGTGTAATATTTGGATTTTGTGCAGTTCCTAACCTAAGATCATTTGTACCTATCATTAAAGATACTAAATCAGGGTTTTGTTGATTTAATTCACTTTGTATTCTTGAAAGAAGATTATACGTAGTATTACCACCAACACCATCATTGTATGAGACTGTTTGTTCAGTAGTTTTTAGATAATTTGAAGTTAACTTATAATAAGATACTGTTGTTTCATAACCTTGAGTTATACTATCCCCAAATGCCGAATAAATAGAATATATCGGATGATTTACATCTACAGTCGGTGACTGATATGAATTAAATGTACTAACTGTGATTATATTTGATTTTGTAATTATATTACCATTTTTATCTAATGCATAGATTTGGTAAGTATATGTATATTGAGGTATTAGATCCGTATCTATGAAGCTGTGAATGTTGCTTGAAACTTTAGTAAAATATACTCCATTCCTTATAATATTGTATTGATAAATACCATTTGTATTTAAATCTCCCCACATTAGAGGTACAGTATTTTGCTGATATGTTGATTGAGGAACAGTACTAAGTTCAACTAGATTTCTTGTTTGTATTGATGCAGAGAATAATGTATGCATACTAGACATAAAAACTAGGATGATAGCAGCTACAAATACTGAAGATAAGAATGCATATCCTCTTACATAATTTATAGATTCTATGGGTTTAGTTATTTTTTTGTTATGCTTACTTTGCCTTACTTTATTCATAATTTATAATTGTTAGAATTATATCATTTTATTAATCTAAAATCTATACTTTTTACTGTTATTCTGCTAATATATTGATATGAATAATTTTTTTAAATTCTTAAGAAGAGTATATATATGGTTTTTATATAAAATAGAAATGCATCCTGATATGGATGTGAGGATTAGGAAACTTAAAGAATTAGGCTTTTCTATAGGTAAAAATGTTTTTATAGATAATGTTGAAATAGAAGATTTATATCCAGAATTTTTAAAAATAGAAGATGATGTAGTAATGGCTTATGGAACAAGGATTCTTGTCCATGATAGTTCTATGAATAATTTATTTGGAGATCCTATAAGATTTGGTAAAGTAACAGTAAAGAAAGGTGCATATATAGGGTCAAAATGTATAATTATGCCTGGGGTTACTATTGGAGAAGGTGCTCTTATAGGTGCAGGATCATTAGTTACCCATGATATTAGAGATCATTTTGTGGCTTTTGGAGAACCTGCAAAAGAATATATGAAAGTTTCAGAGTATAGAGAAAAATTTCTTAAAAATATTGATAAAGATAATTATTATTACTGGGATATTGCTCCTTTCTCAAAAAGAATATTGGAGGAAAATTGGTTAGAAAAAGAGAAAAAATCTTATAGAAACTTTATTAAAACAAAGGTTGATATGAAATAGATTTAGTGGTTATTTCATTATCAGTTGATATTATGAACTATACATTTCATGGACAGCTATCCATCCTGCCATAGTATTTATATCTATTACAGGACCTTTTCCTTTGAGACTTTTTTCCATAGCTTTTACAAAATAAGGGTCTTTGTATCTCAATCTTTGACTTTTTGTTTCTTCATCTTGTTGATATCCTTGAACTCTTAATAGATCTTGAGAATATTCTGGTTCATCAATTCTTTGTAATATCTTATTTCTAGCTCTAAAAAATTTACTAATTTCTTCAATTTCTTCATCTGTTAATTGATAGCCTTTATCTATAAGAATTCTTCTTAATTTTATATCTAATATATCCATATTAGTTCCTAAATTAGGGGTTGCCTTTATAGTTGCTCTTATAGCCATCTCTATTGTATGCCATTTTTCTTGTTTTATACCTAAACTGTTCGCAATACTATTTAATTCACAACTGCCTTCTTCTAATGTTGTTTCTATGTCAGGCCTAATGTGTACTTGGTAATTTTCATTTTTCAAGTTTATAGACATCAATCTTAGAGCATTTCCTACTCCTTCAAGGAATGCTAATGTTCCATAAGGTAGTTCACTAATAGCTTGTTCACTTATTGTTGGAGTTATATATATTAAACCTTTGGGTGTAGTATATTCGTTGTATAGTTGTAACCCTATGATTGAACTTAATGCCCTAGCAAATGATGGGTCATTATGGAATTGAGTGATTATTTGTTCTCTAGTTTGAGGGAATGTCATATCAAGAGTACCTTCTTTCTCCCACTCTGCTAGTGTATCTTTTTTTATAAGAAATATATTTTCGCTTTTAGGCTCTGCTTCAATTTTCATAATCTAGTTCTATTGTATTACATCCTATAGTTTTTGTCAAAAAGAAATTTGTTTTGTATTATATAATTCAAATTATAGTAATGTAAGCCAAATTCCTAATATTGCTAGGGCAAATGATAAAAGCCATAATCTCATTACAATTTTCTCTTCTGACCAACCGATTAATTCTAAGTGGTGGTGTAAAGGTGCCATCAAGAATACTTTTTTATGGAAGTATTTCTTTGATATCTTTTGAATAATAACACTTGTCGTTTCCATCAAGAATACTCCTCCAACAACTATCAGTATTAATTCCCTTTGAAGTATTATAGCTATTATCCCAAGTAAAGATCCCAGTGCTAATGTACCTATATCACCCATTTGTACTCTCGCAGGTTTTATATTGAAATATAAGTATGTAACTAAAGCTCCTACAACAGTGGCAATAAGAAGAACCATAGGTTCATTTCTCTGGGCCAACGCTATTGCAAAAAAAGCCATAAATGCTGCAACCATTACTCCAGCAGATAGTCCGTCAAGACCATCTGTTATGTTTACTGAATTTGCAGTTGCAATAATAATCAAAAGAATAAGAGGAATCATCCATATTCCAATGTTTATATAAGTGTTTCCACCTATCCATAAAGTATGCATACCTTTTTCAAAATAAATATAATATACAGCTATAGCTCCAGCTACCAACTGTATTAATATCCTTTCATGAGGGTAAAGACCTGTACCATATCTTGAACCTATTGGATTTATCAGACTTTTATAAAAACCCCAAGGTATTTCTATAAATAATATTACTCTTCTTGATAATTTTTTATGATGTAATGCTAATTTTAAGTGATGTTTAAAAGTTGTATGTTTTCTTTTTCTTTTGCCAAATATATTTAAAAGATCATCAATAGCTCCGAGTGCAGCACATATGATAAATATTATAATTGGAATTTGAGTATAACTGTTCCAATTAAAAGCTATGGTTACTAAAAGCACAGCAATTATTATGATAATACCTCCCATCATTGGGGTACCCAACTTATCTTTTCTTGCTTTTATCTTTTTTATAGAATCATCAGCACCCCTCATCCTAACAACTTTCATTTGATATAAAATATCAATAATAAAAGGTGCTATTAAAAATGAAATTAATGTTGATAATATTAGAAATGTAAATCCTGCTTGCATAATATTTTAGAAAAGTTTAAATTTTAATCTTCGTATACCATTACTATTTATTTTCTTTCTATATAAAGAATATGTTTGATACTTTGCATTAGGTATTTTTATCCATTCTTGTCCATCTAATCCTTTATTCTCATCTTTTATTGTAATTTCACCTTCACAAACCCCTATCCCTTCTGTTGAATGCCAATATTTAATTTTTGATACCTTAAACCCAGATTCCTTAGATCTCTTATATTCTACTTGAGATATTATTGCAATATGTCTACCCCCATTTATTTTAATTAAATCACCTGGTTTTGAATCTTTTATTGTGGAAATCTTTATAGTGTTTATATTATTGGTTAGAGTATAAGCATTCATTTTAGAGGTAGTAGGTTTTACTTTATATGCAAACATTCTTATTGGATTAATAGATCTCTTTTTTATAATTGTCCAAATATGCTTATTGAATTTTTTTTCTGCTCTTGAGTCCAATATATATGTTATAAATCCAGAGCAATCTATGCCTATACTATTTTTTCTTAAAATATCGAATCTTTCTTTTCCAGAAACCTTTTTATTATTTCCTGAAAGTTTGTTTACAAGTTTATCTATTTCTTCTGGTGATCCCTTCCCAACATATACTGGTTTTTTTAATTTTGCAGACCTTTTATTTATATAATAGGGGGTATTTAAAAACCTTTTATAAGTATTGATAACTTCTATCGGTAATTTTTTAATTTTGCCAGAAGTGATACTATTTTCTTTTTTTATGTCTTTTTTATTATTCAAAATATCTTTTGATTAAACATATATGGCGAATATTATAGGGCATTTATGCTGTCTTGTCAAGCTATTATCCTTTCCATAAAGGACTATCAAAGGTTTTCAGTATTTTCTTCTTCTGGTCAAAAGAGTAAAGAGCATCTTTAATTAGATTATCAATCGTTTCACTAAATGGAATCCCTTTAGCCTCCCATAAATAGAAAGATAGAGATCCAGGAATAGTATTAATCTCTATTAGATAAAATTGATCATTATTTTGATCTATTAAAAAATCCAACCTTACTATACCTCTGGAATTAAGTATTTTATATGCATTAATTATTACTTTCCTAATTTTATCATCAAGATTATCCCCTATATTTGCTGGTATTATTTTGTTTGATGATGCCATACCTTCTTGATTTTGAATTTTTTTATTCCCTTTTAGATATTTCTCATCATAACTAAATAGTTTAATATCATCTTTTTTTATTTCTTCTGATTCTGATAATTCGTACTCTTTTATATTCTGCATCACAGAGTAGTTTATCTCACGCATATTCTCTCCAAATTTTTCAATAATGACATTATTATCATAGAGAAAATCTTCTGATATAGCATCTTCTAACTCTTCTTCATTTTCAACTTTTTTAACTCCAATACTAGAACCTAAAGATGATGGTTTTACTATGTATGGAAAATCTGAGATAGTTTTTATTTTTTTTATACACTCTCCAATATTACTATTCCATTCATCTATATTAATATAAGTCCAAGGTAATATAGAAATATTGTTTTCCTCCAATATATATTTCATAACTATCTTATCCATTCCATAAACAGATCCTTTAACTCCAGAACCTGTATAAGGAATATCAAGTATATCTAAAAATCCTTGTATTGTACCATTTTCTCCATATCCTCCATGAAATGCTAATAGACATATGTCTGGCAATTGCAAAGTTTTTAATTTACCTATTTTAAAAATAACTTTTTTGCTCTGAATTATTATTGTTAGATCTTGAATGCTTAGATTATTAAAATCTTTAAATGTGTCAAATTTTACAAAATCAGGTATATATTTAAATTTATTATTTTTATCCAAATAAATTGGATATATCGTATATTTATCTTTATTAATTTTTTTTAATATTTGTTTTGCTGTTATTATAGATATTTCATGCTCTGGAGATTCACCACCAAACATTAAATATAAATTGATTTTTGACATAGATTTTTATATATAATATAAATCAGTAATCTCATTTTGCATTAATACAATATCACCTTTTTTAAGTATACTCTCTTTCATATAATCAAATTCTTTGTAGTCCTTTATATATATTATCTTTTTTTTATTATTAATTCCATTTTCTATGTATTTTGTATATGGTGTGTTAAAAAGAAATATGACATTGATTTTGTTTAATAATTCTCCATAACTTTTATTAGCTGATTCAGTCTCCATACCTAGTTCTACTATACCACCTGTTAGAATAGCCGTCCTTGATCCCACCTTTTTAGATTTTAAAAACATTAAAACATTTAAAGCTTGCTCGGCAGACTCAATACCTATATTATATGTATCATCTATAAATAGAATGTCCTTTTTGTAATATGGATAGAGTCTTCTCTCTACAGGTTTTATCATTTGAAGCTTACCTTGAATATTAGAAATATCTAGCAACTTTGCTATATCTATTGCAATGGTAAGGTTAGATAACATAGCCTTTCCTAATAGGCTTGTATGATAAATTTTCTTATCTTTTCTAAAATATGTTTTTAAATTTGAAAAATTAGTCTCTTTAAATTTAGTTACTCTATATTCCTTACTATCTATTTTAGGAATAGTTTTTATGTTGTATACATCTTCTGGTAAAATGACTATTGAGTTTTTTTTTGCAAAAATAATATTTTCTGATTCTGCCTCAATAATATTTTCTCTACTTTTAAATCTTTCTAAATGTTCCGTACCTATTGAAGTTATTACTGATATATCTGGTGGAAACATTTTACACACTCTTTTTATATCTCCTTTCTTATAAGCTCCGACCTCTAATAAAAGAATTTCTGTATTAAGTGGCATTCCTGAATTTATTGATAAAGAAATACCCATAATTGTATTCACACTACTTGTATTCACATTACCTTTTGGAGTAAATACTTTTTTATCACCGTTCAATAATGTATATATAAATGATGTCGTTGATGTTTTTCCGTACGATCCTGTAACAGCAATAATCTTAAGGTTATTTATACTTTTAACCTTCCTTTTAGCTTTCTCTATCACTATCCCCTCTAATATTAATGATATTGGTTCTAGTATAACTGACGATAATATAATGTATATAGGTGTTAGAAA
>JAJZDR010000021.1 GCA_021805885.1 bacterium
GTATTGATATAAAGGATGCTACAGTTATTTTAATAGAAGATGCAGACAGGTATGGGCTTGCGCAGCTTCATCAATTAAGAGGTAGAATAGGGAGATCTGATAAAGAATCATACTGCTTATTATTCACTACAAAAGGATATAATGAACGATTAGAGTTTTTTAGGAAAAACAATAATGGTTTAGAACTTGCAGAATTTGATCTTATGAAAAGAGGTCCTGGAGAGATATACGGAGTACATCAGTCAGGAACTCCAGATTTGAAAATGGCATCATTAATAGATGTAGAGCTCATAAAGATGACAAAAGAAGCAGTTACTGATATTATAATGGATTTAGATAAGTATCCAAAACTAAAATCAAAAATTAGGGAAGCACAGGATAAAATATTGCAAATTAATTAATTTTACAAATCTATATATATGAATCTAAAAGTAATAGCAGGAACTGCAAAAAGAACAAATTTAAAATTTGTTACAAAACACACAAGACCATTATCATCCAGAGCCAAGTCTGCGTTATTCTCCATAATAGCTCCTATTATCCCAAAATCAGTGGTTCTTGATCTTTATGCCGGATCTGGAGCACTAGGTATAGAAGCATTATCTAGAGGTGCTGAGTATGCTGAATTTGTTGATATAGAAAAAACTGTTACTGCAGTTATAAAAGAAAACTTAAAAAGAGCTAAACTAGATGAGAAAGCAGAAGTTTTTACAATGCCAGCCCAAATATATTTAAGAGACATGAAAAATCAAGATCCCAAAAATTATAAATTATTTGATATTATTTTTATATTCCAACCATACGAAATAACAGATACAAAAATACTAAGGGAGGCTTGGAGAGTACTTAATAAGGATGGAATTATAGTATTTGAGAAAGAAAATAAAAGGGAGATTGAAAAGGTTAAAGGGTTTGATATTGTAGATACAAGACACTATGGTAACATAGGGATGGTTTTTTATAAAAAACAAGATAAAAATTGACATTAAAAGACTCTACATTATATAATAGCCTCATGTCTGCAGTACCAAAAAGAAGAATTTCTCACAGAAGAAAAAACAACAGAAGATCACATGATGCATTAAAGTTGCCTAATTTAGGTATATGCCCAGATTGTAAGGCGCAAGTTATGATGCATAATGCATGCACAAATTGTGGTAAATATAAAGGAAAAGCAGTTCTCCCTATATAGTAATGAAATCTAAAGAAGATCCTAGACACTTATCAAGAATAATAGCAGTTCAGACACTTTTTAACAGTGTATTTTCAAAATCTACAGTTTTTTCAAGCTCAGATATATCCAAAATAGATAAAAATAGTAGTTTTAATAAAAAACTATTTAAAACTTTAATTACTGGTGTGTCTGATAATAGCGACCAAATATATGAAATAATTAAAAAAGCAAGCTTAGAGAGACCATTTTCAAAAATAAATACACTAGATATGCAAATATTAAGGATAGCAGTATATGAGGGATTTATAGGTAAAATAACACCACCAAAAGTATCTATTGATGAAGCTATAGAGATAGCTAAGGATTTTGGAGATAAATCTAGTGATAAATTTGTTAGTGGAGTATTAGGGAATTTAATGAAATAAAAAATGAATAAAAATATTGAAGAATTAGATAAAAAACTAAATTTAAATATGAAAAACAAAGAGCTTTTAAAAACTGCTCTTACTCATAGGTCTATGACAACTGCTAACAATGAGAGGTTAGAATTTCTCGGTGATGCTGTAATTGAACTTTTAGTGTCAAAATATTTATTTTTTAGATTTAAAAATGAGAAAGAAGGTATACTTACAACATATCGTTCATCAATGGTTCAAACTAAAACATTATCAAAGATAGCATCTGATATGGGTATTGGAGAGTATTTACAGTTAGCAAAAGGTGAGGCAGATTCGGGAGGCAGGGAAAGGGCTAAAATTCTTGAAGATACCTTTGAAGCCTTAATAGGTGCCATTTATTTAGATAAAGGACTTGAATATACAGAACAATTTCTGTATACTCACTTATACGATGTTCTGAATGATATAATAGAGAATAAGAGTTATATAAGTAATAAGTCTTATCTGCAAGAAAGATTGCAATCTGAGCATAAACCAATACCTAGGTATAAAATTGTAAAGGAAGAGGGCCCTGCGCACAATAGGATATTTACAGTGCAAGTTTACATAAATAAGGATCCTATGGAAACAGGGGAAGGCAAGAGTAAACAAGAAGCTGAAGATGAAGCAGCAAGAAAGGTTATAGAAAAATTATATGGTAAAAATTAGACTTACAAGAACAGGTAAAAAGCATCATGCAAGCTATAGAATTATAGTTGCTAATTCTGTATCCAAAAGAGATGGGAAATATATAGAGAAAATAGGATATTATGAACCTATATTAAAGAAACTTGAATTTGATAAAGAGAAACTTCACAGTTGGCTATCTAAAGGAGCTCAACCAACAGATATTGTTAAAAAACTTTTAAAAATCTGAATCAACCATTTCTACTTGAAATTAACTTTGATAGAGATACACTATTAACTAATCCTCCTTGATATAAAGTATTATTAGAATCAGGCATTGAGAAAAACACTACTTCTATATTTAGGGTATCATTACCCCCAGATTGTCCTTGTAATTGCTGAGCTGAACCCATAAGAGAGCCAGAATATTCTATGCTTGATATAACAAAGAGTGTTTTTTGTTTATTTAAAGCGTTTATATAATTATCTATCTGAGATATTGTACCTATAAAAGATACAAATACATTATTTGGGGTTAGACTTGGTGAGACACCTGGTATTGAGATTTGTTGATTAAATGAAGGAGGTTGTTGCCCACTGGATAGTGTATTGAACTGTAATCCTGAGGAGAGACCTAATGACTGTACTTGACCTGATGTTACTGAAAACTGTAGATTAGATTGTATTATTTGATTAAGTACAGCTAGATATTTATCTATTTGAGTAATCTGAGACTGTGAAGAATAGGCTTTTAATGCCTGGATTGATGTGTTCATATTTTGATTCTGTGAATTATATGATTGTGTTTCACTGTTGTACTGTTTTATAGAATTATAACTAGGCCATATAACAAAAAATATAGCTATGATAAGTAGAATGGCTGCTAGAATTGGTATAGTATATAATTTAGCAAATCTTATTAATTTAGTTTTATCTATACTGCTATTCATTATTATGTTGCTCCAATTGTTGAATTATTGTTGTGATATGTTGTTGTTATATTAAACTTCACTGATTGTACTTGAT
>JAJZDR010000043.1 GCA_021805885.1 bacterium
ATCCTTTTAACATAAGCAATATCACTCCAGTCTCTGCAGCAGAAGAAGTCAAAGCTGCTGGCAATCCAAATATTAGAGAAGATTTTCTAAATACAGGGATTCAACAAGAAGCATCTGTCCCCGGTCAGATGGAGAATCCTTTTCAAGATATTATTAATCAAATTAATCCTCAAAATACATCATCTTCCAAGGTAATATCACAAGAACAAACTACAGAGTCTGAGACTATGCCATCAGGGGATACTCCGGAAATAAAAGCACCAAGCGTAGTCTTGAATGGTGGGACTAAGGATGACAATGATTCTCAAAGTCCTGATTTATCTCAAAATACATCAAGTAACACTCAAGTTGAGCCACCTCCCGAATTCCAAACAGGTACAACTGCTAACTCTGAGAATAATTCTAGAGAAGAAGAGCTTAATAAAATATTAACAAGGATACAATCATTAGAAGAAGAAAACCAAAAGCTTAAATCTGAACTTGCAGGGCAATCTGTCTCAACAGAACAAGCTGAATCAAAAGTTTCAAATTTGTCTCCAAAAGAAACTCCTGTACAAACTCAAGAACCAGTTCAAGAACCAGTTCAAGAACAAATTGCTGAGTCAACACAAACCCAAACTGTAATACAAAAAGGAGATAATAATCCTGCTCAAGAAAATCCCAATCAAGCTAGCCAAGACCAATCCATTAGTCTTACTAGGCAGCAGTTAATTGATCACCTTCCAGAATTTACAAAAGTCCCTAATGTTGTAGCAGGGGTAGTTATTACTGGTGATGGGAAGATATTAAATAATGCTATTGTTATAATCAAAGATACAAATCAAAAACCAGTTAGGGCCGTAAAAACAAATCAACTAGGACAATTTTTTACAAGAACTCCCTTACCATCTGGAAGATATGATATCGAAGTTGATGCAGCAGGGTATAAATTTAATACTGCAACAATAGAACTTAATAATCAAGTAATACCTCCTTTTATGTTTATACCTACATCTGAGGGGGAGCAAAAAAATATTAGCGGAATGTAAATTATGTCAATATTATCAGATCCTAAAAGGATACCAATAGTAGCAACAACTCAAGACCATCTTGATATAGAGGATATAAAAGATAATCTTCTTATTTTAAAGAATGGGAATGTATGTATCGTTATTGAGACTTCTGCTGTAAATTTTTATCTTTTATCTGAGATTGAACAAGAGAGTAAGATATATGCATTTGCAGGGTTACTAAACTCTCTAGGCTTTTATATTCAAGTTATGATACACACTGAGAATATTGATATATCTAGGTATTTAAAACACCTTGATGAATATAAGTTAAAACAGAAGGACCCTAAAATTAAATACCAGATAGATATTTATAGAAAAAATATTAAGGATCTGATTGTGAAAAATAATGTTTTGGATAAACATTTTTATATAGTGATACCGTACCTTGCATCTATGCCTAAGAAACCTTCTTTCATAAAACAATTTTTTGGTAAACAGGCTAAATTAGGAGATACTACTAAATTGGTTGAAGCTGCAAAAATTAGACTTTATCCAAGAAGAGATCATATAATAAAACAACTTTCTAGAATGGGCCTTAGATCTAGACAGTTAGAAAGTGCAGATTTGATAAAACTTTTTTATAGTATATATAATCCTATGAATGCTAAAATTAGAGGAGATTTTGATGAATATACAGGTCCAATAGTTTCTGGATCAAAATAATTATTATAGATGAATATATGAATCTACCATTTAAGAAACAACAAGGAAACAAAAATAATCAAGCAGGGGTAGCTAACCAAGAGGTCACTACACAGCCTAGTGATACTCAGACTCCATACACACAGGGAAGCTGGTCTCAAGGGGATTTGCCTCAAGGGGGTTTGCCTCAAGGAGGCTTACCTCAAGGGATGGGAAGTCTTGATGATCAAACAGCGAAAGATCCGTTGATAGAATTTGGGAATGGAATCAATTCAATTAAAGATATTATAGCTCCAGCATCAATTGAAGTAGATTTTTCTCATATTAAAATAGGTGAGAAATACTATAAAACGTATTTTGCAATCGCATATCCAAGATATGTTGTTCCTAACTGGTTATCGCCATTAATAACATTTGAACACTCTATTGATATAAGTATGTTCTACTATCCTATAAGTTCCAATACCGTTCTTATACAACTAAGGAGGAAAATTGCTGAAATGGAGGCTACTACAAATACTATGATAGATTCAGGTAAAGTTTTAGACCCTAATTTAAAAGTTGCTCTAGAAGATGCAAAGCAATTGCAGGATGATCTTGCAAAAGGGTCTGAAAGGTATTTCCATTTTGCTTTGTATGTATCAATAAGAGCAGACACCTTAGAGGAGCTTAATGATATATCTAAAAATCTTGAGGCTACCTTAGGAGCGATGTCTCTTATTATTAAGCCAGCAACTCTGCAAATGGAAGAAGGTTTCAAATCTACTCTGCCTGAGGGTAGCGACAAAATGTACTATACGCATAATATGGATACTACATCTATAGCTACAACCTTTCCTTTTGTATCTTCAGAGCTAACATCAGACAGGGGTGTTTTATATGGTATTAATAAGGCTAATAAGAGTCTTGTGGTTTTTGATAGATTTGATCTTGAAAATGCAAATTCTGTAATTTTTGCAAAGTCTGGAGCAGGTAAAAGTTTTCTTGTAAAACTTGAAGCTTTAAGATCTCTTATGTTAGGAACCCAGATTATAATAATAGACCCAGAAAGGGAATATGAGACTTTATGTAAGGCAATGAATGGATCATATATTTCTTTTTCACAAGATGGAGATTCAAAAATCAATCCATTTGATTTGTCTGGGGTTTATGAAGAAGGAGAAGATGAATTAAGGTTCAAAATTCTTTCCTTACATGGACTTTTTAAGGTTATGCTTGGAGGAGAAGAGGGTGGGTTGACTAATATGGAAAATGCTATTTTAGATAAAGCATTAATTTTAACATATAGAGATAAGGGGATAACTTTTGATCCTTCAACGCAGGTAAAGGATCCTCCATTGATGGAAGATTTGTACAAAATCCTTCTTTCAATGGAAGAGGAAGAGGCTCATTCTTTAGCACAAAGATTAGAGAAATTTGTCAAAGGTTCTGCTTCTGGAATCTTTGATCAACATACAAATGTAGATATAAATAATCAATTTATGGTGTTTTCAATAAGAGATTTATCAGATGAATTAAGACCAATAGCCATGTTTTTAATGTTGGACTTCATATGGACAAGAGTTAAAAAAGAACTAAAGAGAAGATTATTCATAATAGATGAGGCTTGGATATTAATGCAATACCCAGATTCAGCACAATTTGTTTATGCAGTATCAAAAAGAGCAAGGAAGTATTATCTTGGTCTTACTACTGTATCCCAAGATGTGGATGACTTTTTATCTAATGATTATGGAAAGGCTGTTGTTACAAATTCATCGATACAGATTTTATTAAGACAATCTCCTACTGCTATAGACCACCTTTCTGATGTGTTTTATTTATCTGCAGGGGAGAAGAATTTATTGTTGTCTGCAGAAATTGGAGAAGGTATATTTTTTGTTGGAGCAAACCATGTAGCAATACAAATATATTCTTCAGAGTATGAATATACATTAATAACTACAAATCCAGAAGAAATATTAAAGATGAGAGCAGAAGGGGCATCATTGGATAGGATAGTTCCAAACACAATAGCAGAAGAAGATAGTAAAACTGTATTAGACGATGATGAAGATGTTAAACCTCAACCTCAAGAGCAATCAGAAATATCTCAAAGTAAAGTGTCAGAGCCTCCCAAGGATGTTGAAACTAAAGAGGTATCTGATGAGGATATAGGTAAGGAAACATTAGCTCCAGATAGTGATGGAGAAAATACACAGGTACAATATAACAGCATTGTTAGTTAGATTGTCCTTGCTATATAATTTTTAATTATTAAGCTAAATGCTCCAAATATAATAATTCCTACGAATATATTGTACAACCCGCCTATTACTGGGATAATACTTATTAAGGATGATATAAATATTCCTGCGAATGCTGATCTGAATCTTATACCTGCATCCATTCTATATAAATATTTTGTAATGAATGCCCCTAATATTAATCCATTTAACATATATGATAAGAACAATAGTAGCATATAAATTCCCATCAGGAATATAGAGATAGGGATTCCTATTATTGTTAGTAATAATATTACTACAACCACAGGCGTTACTATTATCTCTATAAACCCATACCCAAAACTTTTCCATGTTTTTTCAGTAGTATTTTTTACTACAGATAAAGATAGTTTTGGAAATATCCTTATAAATAATAATACAAATATTATCATAGCAAGGAACATAAGTACTGTCCTTGCTATGGTAAAGGTAATTTCTCTTTGGTCTTGGTTTGTATAATATCTATATATATGACCTTTGATACTACTTTTATTGACATGGGAGTTTTTATTATCTGATCCTGTATATGAAAAATATCCTTTTACAGACGATCCTTTGTTTATTTCAACATTATTGGATGATAACTTTAGATTCCCACCAATAATCCCATCTAAGATAAAATGCCCAGTATTAACGTATGCATTATGCATTACTTTCCCACCAATGGAGACTTCTCCTCCTAATGCATAGAGGTTGCCATACACAGTAGCATTTTTTGATATATCTATATTGCCTCCTAAGGAAATCAGGTCTTCTTTAATAATGCCGTTTATAGTAATATTTCCAGAGACAATATAAGCATTATTTAAAACAGTTCCATTTATTACTGTAGTTCCTGAAAAATCAATAAAATCCTGAAGTATAGTACTATTTATTATAGAATTACTTCCAAAAAATACTGTATCACCTAAAACTTTATTGTTAACAGAAAGTGAGTTCCCAGCAACATATAAATTACCAGACGATTTTTTATATACATTTACATTTTGGTTATATTGAAGACTTGAGGCATGAGATTTTTTAGAAAATAGAAAAGATGCCGAAAAAATACCTGCTGTTACAAATACCAATGCTAATAATACAGAAAATGTTGCTACTTTATTTTTCATATATTTAGAAAAAATTCTACTCTAATTTTGAAAAGATTGCAAATTTTCCTTTTATAAGTGTCTTTTATTTAAATATTTGACATTTTTTATAACTCATCTATAATAGACATATTTAACTCATCTATAAAACATTATGCAAATACCTGGGCTTTCACAATTTGTTTCAAATATAGCTTCTTTACTAGTAACTACTGTAGAGACAGTGTTGTTAGTTATAGTAATAATACTTGGGATTCAATTTATTTTAAATGCAGATAACCCTCAAGAGAGGTCTAAACTTTTAAGGAGAATAATCTGGATAATGATAGGTCTTTTTATTGTTCTTAGTGCTACTAGTTTAACGACGTTTATAAATGGGATTGTTAATTCGGGGACTGTCTATTAATTTATTATTTCTTTTTCTACTAGCATCTCCTATATTTGCTCAAGGTCAAAATATTGGAGGAGGGTGCTCTGGAGAGACATCATATTCTTTTGAAGGAGTAGTTTGTTCCTTAGGCTATATAATAGATCAATTTACAGAATATACTCCTAATATTTTAAAACCAGGGGGAGGTGCTTTTGAAGGCGCTGCTATTTCTAACTATAGAAACGGGACTCAGTATCTTGCAATTTCAATTCTGCCTGTAATAATCCTTGTTTATGTTATACATTTAATTGGAGAAGCAACTGTGGGGAAGACCAATTTATCTCCCTCTGATTTATTGGGGAGTCTTTTTATTTCTGTTATATTCCTGTTTACATCGATATACTTTTTATCTTTCTTCATAACTTTTATAAATGTTATAGACCAATTCATAGTTGTTCATATGATAGGAGGGAGCTCAAGTTTATTCTCTACTATTATAAATACCATGGGGGCTCAGTCTCTGCAAATAGGGATATTTTCAGGAATTGTATCAATAATACTGTATATACTGCTTATTATAGCCTTATTCATATTTTCCCTGCAGTTTATTATAAGATTCATTATGTTATGGATTTTAATCCTTTTATTCCCTATTTTTGTTGTTATATCTATATATCCACCCATGAGGGATTTATTACCCAATGCTTTTTCTAAAATAGTACAGCTTTTATTTATTCAACCAGCATTTCTTATTGGAATTTCTGTTTTTGTAGTAATAGTGAATAATTATTCCATAGGGAATTTAGAAAGATTAATACTTGGAATTATAGTACTATTTTCTCTTTCATTGGTTCCTCAATTACTTGGAGGTGTTATTAACGAAAGGATATTTTCTCTGTCATCTAAAATGAAATCTATAATATAATGGATAAGGTAAAAGTTTATAAAATAAAAAGCTTAAGAAATAATTATTTCTATATAACATCTGATATTTTTGTTGTGCTATTTTCAACACCTCCACTATTTGTTTTGATAATATCTTCTCTTGATATACATATAAAAATATTCTTAGGTTCTTCTATTGTAGCCCTTTTTTATTTTCTAATAAAACAAAATTTTAGAGGTAGGCCTACATATTTATATATACTGGATCTACTTAAATATTTATTTAAAAATAAAAAATATATTTTCTTATACAATATTTTTGAAGTAGATTTACAAGAATCACTGATTCCAGAATCAATGATTCCCAAAATCAAAGTTCAATACTTAAAATTTTTAAATAATAAAATTAGTTTTAAAGGGGCTGGTCCCAAAGAGTCATAATAATATGAAGAGAATTAATGAATTTTACCCAATAATTGATGTTGTTGGAGGAACAATAATTCTAAAAGATCATTTTTATATGAGGATAATAGAAATTTTCCCTTTACATTTTGTATTATCAGAGGAAGATGTAAAGAATGATTTCATAAAAAAGTACAAAGAATTTTTAAAAGGGATACATATACCAATAGATATAACAGTAGTATCTAGGGAAATAGAAGAAAGTGAAGTTTTGAAATATATAAAAAATATTAAAGGACCTAGGGCCACAGGACCTGGGTCCAAAGGATCTAGATCTAAATCTGGAGAGATAAATTTACAAAAATTATATAAAGACAGTTTTAAAATATTTTATAAGCAAAATAAAATTTATTCTCAAAGATTTTTTATAACGTATAAAATAAAATATCCCAGGAAACATTTATTTTTTAAAAAGGAATTAGACAATATAGACAATTCTTTGAAAATACATGATAAACAAATTTTATTCTTACTTTCTAAAACTCCACTACGTACAAAAATTATAAATACAAGAGGAGAAATTATTAATATTTTAAGTTTTATATAAATTATGATTAAAAAGATAAGGGTAAACTTTAAAGGTTCAGAGGATGTTTTATTTCCAAGGTTAATAACTGAAAAGCAAAAATATATAAAAATAGATAGTAGGTTTTATAAAATGTATTATCTGCATGACTTTCCTCAAGATGTTACACAATTTTATTTTTCTGATTTTCTCAATTTGAATTCAAATATAACAATAAGACAATTTTTACAGCCCATTGATAAAAAAGCCTTACTTCAAGGTATAAAGATGAGGATTGCTGCACTATCCACAAAAAGGCATAAAAGGATTTCTTCAGGTAAAATTAGGGATATGTCACTGGATGTTGAGATTTCAAATCTAGAAGATTTTAATTTATCTATTGTAAATCAAGAAGAAGAGGGAGTATTGTTTGGTATAGTTATTGCTATATCTGAAAATTCACAATCAAAATTAGATATTTCTTGTAAAAATTTTGAACTTTTTGCTGGATCACGTAGTTTCAAATTTTACCCATTAGATTTAAGGCAAGCAGAAGGTTATAAATCACTACTACATTCATCTTATTCCGATATATCTTTGCCAACAATTATTAATCTTAATACAGTAGCAGCATCTACTCTGTTTACATCTAATAACCTTATTGATTTTACAGGAATAATATATGGAATAAATGTTAATACTAAATCTATTATAGCTTTTGATATATTTAAATTTGAGAACTATAACGCAGTTGTATTTGCAAAGTCTGGAGCTGGAAAAAGTTTTTTTGCAAAAACTGTTATTCTGAGGATGGTATCAAAAGGTATAAAAACTATTGTTATAGATCCAGAAGGTGAATATTTGAATCTTGCAAAAAACCTGAATGGAAAGATACTTAAACTGAGTCATGATTCAATGTTTCATATAAATCCATTTGATTTAACTAAGAATGAGAATGTTGAAGAGAAGATACAATTTTTAAAAGGTTTTTTAAAACGTGCCTGTAGTTATTATGATAAAAACGAAATAGACAGAGCCCTAATTAAAGTATATAAGGAATATAAAACTCCTACATTTGTTGATTTATATAATATCCTTTTAAAATCAAAGGCCCGAGTGGCAGATGAGATATACAATATAGCCTTGGGTACCAATGCTTCCTTGTATGCTCAAAAGACAAATATAAATATATCTTCCAATGACGATTTAATTGTTTTTGATATTTCAAATTTAGATAATGAAAACATATCATTGATGATGTACCTTGTTTTAAATTTTATATGGAATATGCAAGATGGAAAAACTCAAAGAGAGATTTTTATTGATGAGGCACACAGGTTATTTGAAAATATGGATCTGGTTAATTATTTAAAAACAATTTCAAAAAGAGCAAGGAAATATAATTTTGGAATTTTCTATATAACTCAAGATGTGGAGGATTTTATTGTAACAGAACAAGGAAGGTCAATTATTGCGAATACATCACTTAAGGTATTGTTAAAACAGGAAAAAATAAACATACCTGGATTGTCACGCTCCTTCTCTCTCTCTGGTGATGAAAAAAATTCTTTATTGAAATTTGATATAGGGGAAGCTTTGATTATAGCTAAAGATATTCATATAAACAGTAAAATATTTGCATTTGATTTTGAAAAAGATTTTTTCGCATAGAGTTATTTTACAAGCACAGCCTTAACTATGTATCTTTGAGTTCCAATACCTGGAGGTATACACGTCATAAGAGTAAGGTACTTTTTATTCTTTGATGCTGCTAGTACAGAAAAATCAGTAGGTTGAACTACTCTTGCTGTAAAGACCTTATACGTATATGTTATTCCTTTAAATTTTAGATAAATTAAATTTCCATTACTTAATTTTAATATGTTTGTGAAAATGCCAAGGAAAGAGCTGGGATATAAGTCGGCAAACCATTGGGGAGCAGAGTGACCATAGACATAAACATTTCCAGTTTCTCCAGGAAGAGCAGTCCCTTGCATTTGCGCAAGTGAATTTACAAGAACATGCTCATAGGCTTGTGTATTAAACCCGTCAACATTTGTTTTTACTGGGACATTATTAAGGTTTATAGTAGGAATGGAAAGGTAAAAATATCCTTTATAGCTTGAATCATTCTTTAGAGTTTGACTATTGATTATTTTTGTAAAATATGAGGATGATGGGTCTGCGTTTACTATAGCACTCTGATATTTATGAAGAAGGTTTGTGTCTATATAATATTTAATAAGTGGAGATGCAGCTATAAACACAAAAAATCCTCCTATAACTATTAAAAATATAGATCCATAATTAAATCGCAATTTTCTCTTCTGGAAGAGCCTTTTCTTTTTAAATCCTATCTTTGGCATTCTGAAGTATCTAGATACAAGATTCGTTTGGCCAAAAGGCATTTTAACCCTAAAAATTAAATTTTTTCTGGAGTGGATTTCTTTTACGTACATGTACTTTGCCATAGGTGTTATTATATCATGAATATATGATATGCCTTATAAAACAAGAGGTAAAGGGCTTCGGGTGTATGCAGACTATCAGATTATTAACTTATATGCTAAAATATTTTCGCCATGGATGATTATTATAAAATTTTAGGTGTATCAAAGGATTCCGATATAAAAGAAATCAAAAGAGCATATAGGAAGCTTGCAGGAGAACACCATCCTGATAAGAATAAATCTTCAGATGATAAAAAATTTAAAGAGATTAATGAAGCATATTCAGTTTTGTCTGATCCACAAAAAAGAGCTAGTTATGATAGATTCGGGAATGCTGACTTTGCAAATCAACAAGGAGGTCCTAGTGGTGGGTATACTTCTGGAAGGCAGGCTGGTGGTGCCACTGGTGGCTTTAGGTATGAAACTTCTAGTGCTAATTTTGGAGGATTTGAAGATATATTTTCTGATCTTTTTGGTGGAGGATTCTCACAAACTGGTACTGGGTCAGGATCACAATCTAGATCTAGGTCTGGGACTCCAGATTTATCTGGAGATGATATGGAAATATATATCAATGTTGACCTAAAAGATATAGTTTTTGGCGCAGAAAAACAGCTTTCTTTCTATGCTATGGTAAAATGTGCAACATGTAGAGGAATTGGATCTTCAACATTTAAAACTGAAACATGCTCTACTTGTAAGGGAAGTGGGCGCATAAGGAAGGTGTCACAAAGCTTCTTTGGAAATGTTGCAGTTGAAGAGGCATGTTCCACATGTAAGGGTACAGGAAAGATAATAAGAGATAAGTGTAGAATATGTGGAGGTTCTGGAAGAGTTAAACAATTAAAAAAAATGGTTGTTAAAATTCCAAAAGGCGCAAATGATGAAAGCATTTTAAAATTTCAAAAGGATGGAGGAGCAGGATTGAATGGAGGAGAAAGTGGAGACTTATATATTCATATTAAGGTTAACCAAGACTCTAGATTCAGGAGGGATGGTAATGATTTAAAAGTGGAATCTCATATTAGTATTTCAACTGCAGTACTTGGGGGTGTATTAAATATTGATACTCTATATGGAGCAATAAATTTGAAAATTCCACAAGGGACACAAAGTGGGGAAGTTTTTAGAATTAAACAAAAGGGTATTCCATATCTTCATGGAAGAGGAATTGGAGATTTATATGTTACAGTTAAAGTAAACATTCCTAAAAGACTTTCAGGGAATGAGAAAAAACTATTTGAAACCTTAAAAACTTTAGAGTATTAATTTTTTATTGTTCAAATCATCTTGTTGGTATAG
>JAJZDR010000017.1 GCA_021805885.1 bacterium
CACTGATTGTACTTGATTACTACTATCATATGTAATTTGTACTGATTTTATTTGAGTGTTTATAAAATATTTATTATTTTTATTATTTGAAGAGAAATTATGTATCAGATGAGCTACATCAAGTACATTTGCTCCAGAACAGTTAAATGTAATACTACCATTATATACATAGAGAAAATTTGATAAAGATATATTTCCTGGGACTAAAGCTTCAAATCTATTTAACACAGTAACAGGGTTATTAAAAGTATTAGTTATACTACTAACATCATTATACCTTTGGTTAACATTATTAAGAGTCTTAACAGTTTTAGAAAAGGATTGCAGACTTCTTTTATCCTTATTGTATACATTTTGAGCAAATACTTCATTCTTTTTTGCCGTCTTAGCCATACCTACAACAAATACAGAGGCTACTTCAGCGAGAATTATAACTATAGCAGCAACAATTTCTAGAGTATACATTCTAGACTCTTTTACTAATTCTTCTTTTGTTTTTCTTGGAATTAAGTTTATTCCTGTTTTCATATTTTATACTTTTAATGCTAATCCTAAAGCAACTGCATACCCAGGGAGTGGGGCAGGGAGCTTATTCTTTAACGAAGGATCCATATATATTTTTGAGTAAGGATTTCCAACTTCAACTTCCATATTTAAATTTTGTGCAAGATATAAAACTAATCCTGGAAGCATTGATCCATTTCCAACAAGTATTATTTTAGTTGGAGTATCAGATATATTAGTAGCTTTATAAGCATTAAATACCCTTCTTATTTCATTAACTATAGATTCCATTATAGGGAGTAACGTTCTGTAGATTTTTCCTTCTAGCTGGGCTGGGTCAAGGCCATAACTCTTTTTGTATTCTTCAGCCTGTACCTCTTCAAGATTAAATCCTTGAGCAATAGCTTTTGTAAGAACTGAAGATCCAATAGCTATTGTCTGTGGGAAAAGTAATGTTTCCTTATATGCTACAACTGTTTCTATTCCATTATAACCAAAATCCATAATAAGGCTCGCAGATGTATCATTTTTATATGATAGACTCCTAACTAAAGACAATGATTCTGTTTCTATTAAAACTGGTGTAAAACCAGCAAGTTTCAAAATATCAACATATCTATTTATAAGCAGTTTGGGTGCAGCAACAAGTAAAACATCATATTGCGTAACACCGTCACTCGATGTCTCTAGTTTATTAATAATAGACCAATCAACTTGTACTTCATCTGGAGATATAGGTATGTTTTTTTTAGTAGCCCAAAATACTGCTTCTTCCAGATCTGCTTCCTTTTGTGCAGGTATTCTTATTACTTTCGAAAATATTGAACTATCAGGCAGAGATATTGAGGCATTGTTTCCCTGTATACCCAAATCATGCACCAATGATTTTAAAGATTCTGCTAATGTTCTTTTATGATCTTCGTTCTCACTGCCTAATACTCCATATGGAGTATCCATTGATCCAAAAGTAACAATAGCTGGATTTTTATCCACATCTTTTAGCTTCACAACTTTTATTGTATGAGCTCCGAAGTCTACAGCGAATGAGTTTAAATTTTCTTTCCTTTTACCAAACATAATTTTATAATTTATTTAAATAATTTTTTACCTCTTTAACGATCTGTTCCGGTGTAAGTTCAGTTTTCATCAAAAATCCATCAGCTTTCTGTGAGAATATATCTTTCACTATAACCTCACTAGTAAGATTGGTCAATACTACAACAAGTGGATTATGGTATTTCTCAGTATCTGTTTTTACAAGGTGTAAAAAATATGTACCATTTATGGTACCACTTGGTAACATAAGATCCAGTAAAATAAGGTCAAACTTCTCCTGTTCTGCTAACTTAATACCCTCATCTCCTGTATAAGTAGATGATACTTTATATCCAGCCTTCTCTAAGATTTCTGTATATAATTCAACTAAATAAACTTCATCTTCTACAACAAGAATCTTTTTTTTGTCCATAATTAATTATCTATTATTATTTTTCCCATTGAAATTAAAAACGCATCTACAACATCATATGGAGAAACAGCAGATAACCCACCTCCTGGTTCTTGAACATTTCCAGTACTCTCAACATCAGCCTGTGTATTTGCATCAAGGTCCCTATCATAAGAAAATGCTTGTGTTGGTGTATTGCTAGTTATTTCTATATTACCACTTGCAATTATAACAAGTCCTGGACATGATTGAACATTTGTTAGTGGAGATGATCCAGCTATTGTACACGTTGCAGTTTGCGGATATAGTGAAGGGTTAATTGTAACATTACCATTAACAACTAAAACCGAGCTACCAGTATATATAGTATTTTGGGATATAGTTAAATTTCCTTGATAAAAATACCAATTTGGATTCGATGGGGTCATTGATTGCAGACTACCTAGGTTTGCCTGATTTTGAGGTATTCTATTCACCTGTATAACCCCATTTGAAAAAGAGTTTTGACATTTCCCAGTTATCTCACAATATAAGGTAGCATAAAAGTTGAAATCATATATTGGAATACCATTATTGGTAAGTCCTAATTTTTGATTGGTATATTCTAATGAAGATGAAGTTGCAGGGCTACCATTTTCAAAATTTAAACCACCACCTAAAGTTTCTAATAGAGCATTTGTGAATATCTTATCTGCAGGCGTAGCTGGACTTGGTGGAGTAGTGATATTAAATCCCCCTCTTGAATAAGCATTTCCTCCATTAGAAGTTGACAGCCAAGAAGCATAGATATTGAGTCCTACAGGAGTAGGGTTACTAGCTTGAACAAAAGAAGATGGAGAAACTATAACCTGACCTTGATATGAAGAAGATCCTGACCCAGATGCCATACCTTGTGTGTTTGCAACCCTTGTCCATAAATGGTTATTTACAGGAACATCTGTACTGGAATTATCACAATACAAATATAAATTAGGGCTAGTACTTGTTTTATTTGTGGGGTTTACACAATATACCAAAACAGATTTTTGTCCACTTGATTCTTTTCCATCCCATAAATAAAGCCATGGTTGACTTGTTGTAATATTCCAAGAAACGTATCTACTAGAATTAGAACATTGTAAATTACCATTAGTACAACTTGTACTTAATGTATATATTATAGTTCCATCTGGATTACCTCCATACTGTCCAGTATTAAAAGAAAGAGCTGTATCAGAGGCTAAAGATAGTATAAAGGAACCTTCCCTTAAATTCATAGTAGCTGTTGCAGCTCCCCCTGTATTACAATCTTGACCTCCAGACAAAGTAGCTGTTAGAGTTACAGGAGACAACTGTCTCCCAGGATCTGGGGACACATTATTCCAATTAAAAACTTTAGTATTATTAACCGAAACTGTATTAACAAGCGTATTAAAACTAGAGCCTGAACAAGATTCAGAAGTGTTTGCTACTAAATTATTAAGATAACTAGAGTTATTGGAGGTCTCAGATAAATTAGCACTACCGTTTACATCATAAACATTTTGATCAAAAACTTTTTCTGAGCTTTGTGTAGAATAGTTTGCAGGAGGATTATCATATAGTACGCAAGAGTATGGATATATTGTACTATACTGTAAACATGTTGGGATATAAGTATAGTTACATTGGTATATAGTATAATAATCTATATGGTAAGGCCCAGAGCCAGAAACATTTATGTTATATGAATTACCATTGCCAACTGGAGTTAAGGATACATTAATTTGACCATTATATAAGGTATTTCCTTCTTGTACACCAGTATTAAAACAATTAGCATATGGACCAGTCCATGCAAAAACTGGTTTTGAACTAAATTGAGCATATAAAAATATCCCAAAAAGGACAAAAGACACTACAAAAAAAGTTTTTAAACCATTATTAATAATAACTTTCATTTATACCATTATTATACAAATTTATTATAAATTGCAATATATTTATATAACAAGGAAAATCAATTGGAATAGACGTAATTTTCTAAAGTTGCGCTAGAGATTAAATTCATGCATACTTTTTGTCCGTAAAATTGAAACGTATTTAGAGTACAACCTTTGATCAAAATTGTTACATAAGGTGCAATATATACACTAGAATTTGATCCTTGGGGAGTACCAGTATAGTTGTAATTATAGTAGTAGAAATTTAATGCCTCTACATCTATATTATTAGGATTTGTTACATTACTGCCATTATATGTAATATATCCTCCAGTTTTTTGCCCACCTGGGATAGACGAAGATGATGTTAGAGTAATAGTTGCAATAGTATCACCAACTTGATTCTTTACTATTAAGGAACCAGAAGAGCTACAAAGAACAATAGAACTTTGGGGAGGATTAGGGTTACATATACCTGAGTTTACATTAGTAAGGTTAACAGTAGCTCCATTCCTAATAACTTTTTTTAAATAACTCATTGCATATTGTATTTGATTTTCAACGTGAGATTGAGTATTTAAATCTGTAATATATGCATATGTATTAGTAAATGAAGACATTAATACTAAAATCAAAAAGGAGAATATTGCCATTACAACTAATAGTTCTATAAGGGTAAACCCTTTTTTTATATTAAATACATATTTAGCTATTTTATTATTTTTTACATTTCTTAACATGATTTTCCAGTAATAATCTTGGTAGAGCTCAGGTATTGATTAAAACTTCCTTTAGGATATCCTCCAATCCAAGGTAATGAAGAAGGCATTGTTTGAGATGTACTTCCATTATTAAAATTCCAAAATACATATCCTGTTATAGTTGACTGGTTACATGAGCTTAAAGATGTTCCCATTGGTTGAGAATATAAAAGTATTTCCATATTCTGGGGTTCGCTAAAAAGAGCCAATTGATTTGCTGTTGCACCAACAACATTTAGTGCATTCGCTATAGGTAGACAATTTTGAGAATTTGAGTTTGCAGCACTACAGGATATACCTTCATTAGAAGTCCACGATATATTACCCTCATTAGCCCATACATGAGCATACGACATCTCATATGATAGAACTTGTTGTGCTACCATATTAGCTTCATTTTGATAGCTCTGATGAATTGCAAGTGATTCAGCATATAATACTGCAAGTAGTATAAAAGACATGAATACCATGGCTACAAGGGTCTCTATTAGAGTAAATCCACCTGATACATTTAGATTTATATTATTTGAATCCATGTTCGATGAATCTAGACTCATCGAACATGAATCTTTAATATATTTAAAAAGATTTTTTTTATCCATATTTATTGCATTGTTTGAACTACACTATTTGCATTGCTACTATATGTATCATATATATTAACATCCTCTGAAGAATTAGTATATTTAAGAGTAAAAGATGCGTTACTTCCAACCCCAGGTGAGCTTATAAGACTATAAGGAGAACTCAAAGAATATATAAATACACTACCAGACACTTCTTCAAGCAAAGGAAAATTACCATTAGAGGATATTGTTACACCAGGAGACAAAGCATGATAATAAGTTGCATTTGCTGGAGTAATGCTTCCTCCAATGCACTTACTAAGTGGATTAACAGAACCACTATATGTGTCTCCTGAAGGATAGTTATTATATAGTGAGTTATTCTGAGGTGGGATTGAGTTATCATAGGTTGGAGATGGAGGAGGGTTATTGCTATTTTGATCTTGGCACGAAGGTTGAACATTCTTAACTGCCATAACTACATCATACCCAGGACAATCGCTAGTACATATTTGAGTAGCACTTGTAGCAGGTATTATATAAAATCCATAAACCCAATTGTTACCTGCAGGTTCTTTATAAAAAGATGTAACCCCTGATACAGCTTCCTCTTTAATATAACTTAATCTTGACATAAAATTAGAGACAGAACTTGATAATACTGCCTGAGATTGAAGTCCTTTTGTACCAAATAAAACTAACATTATCATGATTACAGAGATAGCCATCACAATTAAAAGCTCAATTAATGTAAATCCTTTGGGTCCAGATCCTTCAATTCTATTAATTTTATTTTTTCTTTCTAAATCTATCATAATAGATAAAAATAACTTAGAAAATGTAATATATATTGATTAAATATTATATAGAATATAATACTACAAGCTAAAAATGGTGCAAAGGGTATTGTTGATTTCATATTCTTTGCTTTACTAATTATAAGTCCTATACCAACTAATGCTCCTAATAAAAATGATAGGAAAAGAACAAATAATATTGATGGGAAGCCCAATATTAACCCCATTACAAAGGCAAGTTTCATATCTCCTCCTCCCATTCCGCTACCATGGGTTATAACAATCAAAAGGAGGAATACTGCACCTACAATGACTCCAGTATATACATGCATTGCAATATATGCTATTGAGGTAAATCCCATGAAATATAACAAAAAGAGATAAATAAGCGTAACTATTGATATAGCAACCATAAGTTTATTAGATATTTCTAAATAAAGAAAATCGTATAATGCTATATACAAAAAAGATATTATTACAAATATATAGAAAATTAATTGTATTATATTAAGTAGGGTAGGGTACAGAATTTGTATGATACCAAAAAAATAGAAATAGAGTACAAAAATAACTCCTGTAAGTACCTCAACAATAAGGTATTGATAAGATATCTTTTCATTGCAATATCTACATCTACCTTTGAGAAATATAAAACTAAATATAGGTATTAGATCAAAGAAAGATAGCTGATGTTTACACTGTGGACACATTGACCTCCCTGTCTTTATATTTAAACCCTCATGTACTCTATAAACTGATGCATTTATAAAACTACCTATAGCTGTTCCAAATAGAAATGTAAAAACTAGTAAATATACAATAAAGATCAACATAATATAAAAGATATCATACAAAACCGTATAAGTAAATAAAGAACCTCTTTAAAAAGAGGTTCTCTATATGATAAATAATTTACCAAATTCTTAGTTACATGTAATACTTACAGTCCCAGAAGTTAAAGTATTATTATTTAAAGAGTAAGGAGAGTTACTTCCATTTGCAGTGTAAGGGAATATGCCTCCATTTTCTAAACATGCTCCAACTACATAACCTGTAATAGTTTGATCATTTGACAATGCCACTGAACCATTATGAAAAGGTATGTAGAAATAATGAGTATTACTATTACCAGAAGTTCCAGTTGTATAACCAAATCCAGGGGTTGTGCTAACTGCAGTGCAAGAATATCCACTACCAGAATTACTTAGTGTTGATTGGTTAGGAACTATTGTTGGGCTACACAGACTAGAGTCTGTAACATATGGGTTAATGCCTGGAAAAGGAGAAGCAAAAACAACGTCACCACTCGTCTGCATACCTACAGAATAAGGATATGTTTGTCCTGTTCCGTAATACGTCTCTAACAAACCAGAAAGACCTTTCACTGCTGTTTGTCTTGCAGAGTTTCTTGCATCAGCCTGAGCTGCACCAAGACCTATAATTGCAATAGCAATTAATATACCTATAATTGCCATAACAATCAAAAGCTCAACTAAAGTAAAACCTTTTGAATTTAATTGTTTTATTCTGAATCTAGATTCTCTATTCATAGTAAATTAATAAAAATTATATAAACTTACATTAAGTATACAAATATTATATAAAAATACAATATATAGTAATATTGTACTTATTTAATAACATTTCCAAGGGTATAGATTGGTAGGTATACTGCTACACCTATGAAACCTACGACAACTCCAAGTATAATTGTTATAATAGGCTCTATAAGTTTTGATAAATTTTCAATCATATCTTCAGTTTCTGTTTCATAATATTGGATAACCTTAGATACTACCTCTTCCATCTTTCCAGTTTCTTCCCCTATTGCAATCATCCTCCACAGTAGACTAGGGAATACAGGATATTTTGACATTACCAAAGCCATAGATTTACCTTTTTCAACTTCATCTGCAATTTCTTTAATACTTGTTCTAAACACTACATTAGGCATTGATTCTGCGATCATATTTAACCCTGTAACAATTGGTACCCCTGCTTTTGTGAGTAATAGAAAAGTTTTGCCGAAATTTATTATCTCTATTTTTTGAATTAATCCTCCAAATAATGGAATTTTTAAAACTAGGGAATCTGTAACTCTTCTACCTTGCTTAGATCTTCTATATATGATAAAACCTAAAACAATAATTACTAATGCAATTATTATAAATATATAATAACTTGTCACAAAACTGCTTAAATCTATTAAAAACAATGTAGGCCACGGTAATGTTGCATTAAAACTCTGATAAAGATGTTTCATAGGAGGGATCATCTCTGTCAGCACAAGTGCAACTACAACTATTGCAGCAAGTACTACCAGGATAGGATATATCATAGCACCTCTAAACTTAGAAATTAGAGCAGATTTTGATTCTGTTTCTGTTGCTATTCTCTCCAGAATAAAATCTAGGGATCCTGAAGCCTCAGCTGTTTTTAAAAGTTGGATTTGCATACCATCAAACAGAGTAGAGTTCTCTGCGAATGAATCTGCAAGGTTTTTTCCTGATTCTATAGCGGCTCCTACCTGTCCTAAAACTTTTTTTAAACCCTTATTACTCACTTGAGCCTGAGAGATACTTATTGATTCTACTATAGGAATTCCTGCAGATATTAAAACTGCCAACTGCCTTAGAAAGATAACTCTATCTTTCATTGGCACTCTTCCTATATTGATATCATTAAGATTCCCAAGCCTTATTTTTGTTTGACCAGTTATTTTTAGAGGACTTAGCCCCTGATCTATTATCATTTTTGCTACCTGATCACGATCTGTAGCTTCAAATTCTCCGCTAACAATATTACCAGTTGCATTTGTTGCTGTATATTTAAAAATCGACATAATTAAACGTTTCTACCTCTAAATAATCTTAAAAGTTCATCTGGGTGAGATGAGTGAGCCTGAGCATCATCGATGGTAATTTTACCTTCTCTAACCAATGCTACCAATGATTTATCTAGAGAAACCATACCAACATCACCACTTGTCTGAATTACACTATCAAGTTGGTATGTTTTTCCTTCTCTTACCATATTACGAACTGCACTTGTTGCAATCAGTATTTCAGTAACTACTCTCCTTCCACCGCCAATAGTAGGAATAAGTCTTTGAGATACAATTGCCTCTAATATATCTGCCAATTGTATTCTTATTTGAGCCTGTTGTACATCAGGAAATACATCTACAATCCTATCTATTGTTTGTGCAGCAGAGTTGGTATGCAGAGTTGCGAATACTAAATGTCCAGTTTCAGCAATGGTTATAGCAGATGCTATAGTCTCAAAATCTCTCATTTCCCCAATCAATACAACATCAGGATCCTCTCTTAAGGCACTCCTTAGTGAGATATCCCAAGAGTGAGTATCTTCTCCCACTTCCCTTTGTTCAATTAACGCCTTACCTTTTGGGTAAACATATTCAATAGGATCTTCAACTGTAATAATATGTTTTGGATCCCTTACATTAATCTCCTGAACCATAGCAGCCAACGTAGTGGATTTTCCATGTCCAGTAGGCCCAGTAACTAATACTAAACCTTGAGGTATCTTTGTAAAGGAGTGAATAACATCAGGGATAAATAATTCCTCTACGGTTCTAATTTTATTAGGAATAAGCCTAAATGCTATAGATAAATGTCCTTTTTGGTGAAAAACATTAATTCTAAATCTATCATGTGTATCAACATATTCATACGATAGATCAATTTCTTTATTGACATCCAAAAATTCTTTTTGAGAGTCAGATAAGATTTCATCTACAACCTGTTTCATATATTCGTCTTCAATGGTGAAATTAGCAGCTTGTACCAAAATTCCATCTACTCTCAAAAGTGGGGGATAGTCTACAACCAAATGAAGATCAGAAGCTGATCTTTGTATAGTATATTTTAATAATTCTTCTATCTTCATTCTATATCTTCTTTTGCTACTCTATATACTTCCTCTAGCGTTGTAATCTTATCAAGAACCTTTAGAAAACCATTTTGTACCAGAGACATCATATTATTTGACCTGGCAATTTTATCGATTTCATCAGTAGATGCTTTTTTTAATATTAAATCTCTTATTGCATCATTGACTATAAGTACTTCAAAAATACCAATTCTACCAAGATAGCCAGTATTGTTACACGTATCACACCCCTTGCCTCTAGATAAATATAGCACACTGTTATTTGTTTGTGAAGAATCAGGAGTCTGGGCTCTTGTAATATACTTTGATATATCTATATTACTTCCTTCAAGTTCCTTAGTAATTTCATCAATCACAGTTTTATCCACTACATAATCTTCTTTGCAAACTTGACATATTGTACGCACAAGTCTTTGGGCAACAACTATTTCAATAGTTGATGATATTAAAAATGGTTCAATCCCCATATCAAGAAGTCTAGGTAATGCACCAGCTGCAGAAGTTGTATGGATGGTTGATAAAACTAAATGTCCTGTTAATGAGGCTTGGGTAGCAAGACGTGCAGTCTCCTCATCTCTGATTTCTCCAACCATAATTATATTAGGGTCCTGTCTTAGAAATGCTCTTAGACCAGTAGGAAAAGTAAGTCCAACTTCATCATTGACCTGCACTTGATTCACCCCATCAATTTCTATTTCTACAGGATCTTCCAAAGTTGATATATTCACTGAATCATTATTAATTTGTGCTAATGAAGCTGCTAGTGTCTGTGTTTTCCCAGAACCTGTAGGCCCTGTAATGAGAATAATTCCTTTAGTTAGAGATAAACCCTTTTTATATTTTTCAAATGATACTCCAGTAATACCTACATCTTCAAGTTTTGGTATACCTGCACCCTTCCTTAACAGCCTTATTACAATTTTTTCCCCATACACAATAGGCAATGTTGAAATTCTTAAATCTACAAGCTCTTTTTCTACTTTTATTGAAAATCTTCCATCCTGCGGCATCCTTTTTTCATCAATCTTCAATTTCGATAAAATTTTCACTCTTGATATAACTGCAGGAGCTAAAGATAGTGGTATAGATAACTTCTCTTGCAAAATTCCATCAATTCTATACCTAAACCTTAATCTTTTTCTTTCTGGTTCAACATGTATATCTGATGCTCTAAATTTCACAGCATACTCTAAAACAGTATTTACAATTTTAACAATAGGGGCATTTTTTATATCTCCAGTAATATTACCTAAATCATTTATACTACCAGTAACATCTTCTACATCAAAATCTAGGCCTGCAGCTTCAACATCTTCTACAACCTTACTTTCTATTTGTTCTGAGACATTGGTGCTAACAATATCCTGTATTTCCTCTGCCATTGCAAGATATGGAGTTATATGTATATTATATTTACTTTCAAGGTACTGTATTAGTTGAGAATCTAGAGGGTTGGCCATTGCCAACAATAAATTTCCATTTTGCTCTTCGAAAGGTAATATTGTATGGTCTTTAATATCATTAATACTTACCTTATTAAAAACATCTCGCTGTATAGTTACACCAGCAAGATCTTTGAATGGTATATTTATAACAGAAGCTTTTGCTATATAAAAATCCTTTTTACTTACAATATTCATGTTAAAGATAATATCTTCCACATCTTTATTATTTGTAATAGAATCTATCCTTATCTTATTTGCAGTTTTTTGATCAATTTTTAATTGACTTACTAATACATCTAATATATCCATACTTCTACAATACAATACAATATATAATTTTTAAAGTACCTGGATATAAGTACCCAAGGTACAAAGTATATTTTTTTTATGATAGAATAGTCCCATGGCCCAAAGCATCATTATAGAGTCAAATAATATTGAGAGTAGTGTAGCTTTTGCAAGATCTTATTTAGAGGATCTTGATTTAGAAGGTAATTCTGCTTCTAGAAGCACTTCTGAATTTATACATATTAATGAACCTACTATCTCAATAGATCATATTAGAGATTTACAAAAATCACTATCATATAAACCATATACTGGCAAAACAAGGGTTATTCTTGTATCTATCCTTGGAAAAATATCTGATTCTGCTCAGAATGCTATGTTGAAAATGTTGGAAGATAATCAGTCACATACACAAATAATATTACAAGTATCAAATTCAGAATTTCTACTTAAAACAATACTTTCAAGGTGCATTATAAAAAAGGGGGATCATATCTATGAAAATTTTTATGACATAAAGAATTTTTTGTCATTACCTTTACAAGAGAGACTATTATTTGTAAGCTCTGTCGAGAATACTAAGGGCTTTATTCAAAATTTGATTTCGTATATAATTGCTTCGTATAAACAAAGTAATGAAAACTCTAAAAGTAGCAGAAGTAGTTATATTGTAAGTATAATGAAAGATTGGGAGCAGGCAATTGCAAATAATGTCCCTGAAAAATTAATATTAGAAGATATTGCAATACAAATATAAAAAATGAATAACGATAATTATGATGAAAATTCTATAGTAGTTCTTGAGGGACTTGAAGCGGTTAGAAAGAGACCATCTATGTATGTTGGCTCAACCGGAATCGGAGGAGTGCATCAAATAATCTATGAGGTTATAGATAATTCAATAGATGAGGCTTTAGGTGGATACTGCACTAGAATAGATATAAGAATTTTTAAAGATGGGACTGTACAAGTTGAAGATAATGGAAGAGGAATTCCTATTGGAATTCATCCACAGACAAAAAAGTCTTCTCTTGAAACTGTTATGACTGTTTTACATGCAGGAGGAAAATTTGGATCAAAAGGTGGTTATAAAATATCAGGTGGATTACATGGAGTAGGGGTTTCATGTACTAATGCTTTATCTGAGTATATGAGAACAGAATCTTTTATCAATAAAGATCATTATATTCAAGAGTATAAGGAAGGAAAGCCACAGTATGAGTTAAAAAAACTTGAAGATAACAATATTAATAAAAATAATGGTACTATACAAACCTTTAAACCGGATCCTACTATATTTCAAGACACAAATATAGTAGCACGTCAAATACTAAAAAGGATAAAAGAACAAGCATATTTAACAGGAAATATTACATTTACATTCCAAGATGAGCGATCTGATAAATACCAAACTCCTTATTTTATATATTTTGAGGGAGGAGCAAAATCATATGTTAGATTGCTTGATAAAGATAAGAAAAATTTAACAAATGTTATACATATAAAAAAACATGTTTCAGACTCAGAGGTTGAAATTGCAATGCAATATACTGATGAGATTACCGATAATATGCTAGCTTTCGCTAATAATATTTTTAATCAAGAAGGTGGAACCCACCTAACAGGATTCAAGACTGCTTTAACAAAAACAATCAATGATTATGCAAAAAAAACAGGAGTTTTAAAAGAAAATGAAGAAGGACTTACAGGAGACGATGTTAGGGAAGGATTAACAGCAATAATATCAGTCAAATTACAAGATCCTCAATTTGAAGGTCAGACAAAAATGAAATTAAATAACTCTGAAACTCAAACGATAGTAAGAAATGTTGTATCAGGAGAACTAGAAATGTATTTGCAAGAATATCCTAAAGAGGCAAAATCTATTTTAGATAAAGTATTTCTTGCTCAAAAAGCAAGAAAGGCTGCAAAAGCCGCAAGAGAAGCTGTTGTTAGAAAAGGCGCTCTTGAGGGAGGAACTTTACCTGGTAAACTAGCAGATTGTTCAGAAAAGAATCCTCAAAAATCGGAATTATTCATTGTAGAGGGAGATTCTGCAGGAGGAAGCGCAAAGCAGGGGAGAGATAGAAAAATACAAGCAATACTACCTCTAACAGGTAAACCAATTAATAGTGAAAAATACAGAATAGATAGAGTACTAGAAAATGAAAGGCTTAAAGATTTTACAATAGCTCTAGGAGCTGGAATTTCTGATACATTTAATGCAGATAAACTAAGGTATCATAAAATAATAATAATGACTGATGCTGATGTTGATGGCTCTCATATTGAAACCTTGCTTTTGACATTTTTGTATAGACATTTAAAATCACTAATAGAAAAAGGCTATGTATATATAGCTCAACCTCCCCTTTATAAAATAGTAGCTTCAGGAAAAACATATTGGATAACAGATGATAATGAAGCAGAAATACTATTTAAAAAATGGAAAGCCGAAGATATAAAAATAACTTCTATGCAAAGATACAAAGGTCTTGGAGAAATGAATCCAGAACAATTATGGGAAACAACAATGAATCCTCAATCACGAGTACTAAAACAGATAAATATAGAAGATATAGAGGATGCAGATAAAACATTTGATATGCTAATGGGCGCTGAAGTTCCTCCTAGAAAAAAATTTATTCAGATGAATGCAAAAAGTGCAAAAATAGATATTTAAAATATGGATGATATAAATATAGACAGAATAAAATTGGTTGATATCTCAAAAGAGATGAAAGAAAGCTATATTAACTACTCTATGAGTGTTATAACAGCAAGAGCCCTCCCAGATGCCAAAGATGGGTTAAAACCAGTACAAAGGAGAATTATCTATACAATGCATGAAGATAACTTACATGCAAATAATAAATTTAAAAAATCAGCTAGCACAGTAGGAATAGCTATGGCTAGATATCATCCTCATGGAGATTTGTCAATTTATGATGCTCTCGTACATATGGCTCAATATTTTTCCCTAAGATATACACTAATACATGGACAAGGAAATTTCGGATCAATTGATGGTGATAGCCCTGCTGCAATGAGATATACTGAGGCAAAATTAGAGAAGATATCTGATGAATTTATTAAAGATATAGACAAAGATACTGTAGATTTTATAGATAATTATGATGGATCACTAAAACAACCTGCCATACTACCTTCTGCAATACCTAATCTTCTTTTAAACGGAACAGAAGGCATAGCAGTTGGAATGGCAACAAAAATACCCCCTCATAATCTTGAAGAAGTTATGAATGGTTTTATACATATACTAGATAATATAAGGAAAATTTCAGAAAATAACGAAATTGAGACTGAAGTACTAATTGAAGATCTAGTAAAATTTATAAAAGGACCAGATTTTCCTACATATGGAACTATATATGATAAAGATGAAATACTTAATATGTATACTACAGGAAGGGGTAGAATTGTAATTAGAGGAAAAGCAGAAATTGTAGAATCAAAAAATGAAAGGATGCAAATTATAATAACACAGTTACCTTTTCAAATAAACAAAGCAAGGTTCATAACAAAAATAGCTGATTTAGTTAAAACAGATAAACTAGAAGGTATACAAGATTTGAGAGATGAAAGTGCTAAAGGAGAGATAAGAGTAGTTATTGATTTAAAAGCATCAGCAAAACCAAATATTCTAATTAATAAATTATTTAAATATACAGAACTACAATCAGTATTCAACGCAAATGTGCTTGCTCTTGTAGATGGAGTACCAAAACAATTGAATTTAAAAAATATATTAGAGATTTTCGCACAGCATAGATTAGATGTAGTAGAGAGAAGAACTAAATATGAACTTCAAAAAGCAAAAGATCGTGAGCACATACTCCAAGGATTAAAAATTGCTATCGATAACATTGATGAAGTTATAAAAATTATACGTGGATCTAAAGATGTAGACGTAGCTAAGAAGGAGTTGATGGAAAGATTTAAATTATCAGATTTACAATCTCAAGCTATTTTAGATATGCAACTTAGAAGACTGGCTGCATTAGAAAGAGAAAAAATTGAAAATGAACTTAAAGAAGTTCTAGCTTTAATTAAAGAATTGGAAACACTATTATCAAATAAATTTAACATAGTAAAAGTTATTAAAAATGAGAGTCTTCAAATTATAGAGAAATATAAAGATGAGAGAAAAACGAAAGTTATGGCATCCAAAGTAGGGGAATTTGAATTAGAAGATATTATTGAAGATAAAGAAACTTTAATAACAATATCAAAACAAGGATACATTAAAAGATTATCTCCTGATACGTATAAAGTACAGCATAGGGGGGGTAAAGGCATAGTAGGGATGACAACCAAAGAAAGAGATGTCATATCACATGCACTGATTGCATCAACATTAGATAATATATTACTCTTTTCAAATAAAGGTAGGGTCTTTCAAACCAAAGCTTTTGAGATTCCCGAATATTCAAGAACAGCAAAAGGACAACCATTGGTTAATATAATCAATCTTGAAAGTAATGAATTTATCACTAGTGTATTAGCACAAACTGATAATAAAAAAGGTGTTATAAAAGAAGATATTGTTGAAGATGAGAAAGAAATACAAGAAAATATACAATCTCTATTAATGGGAACAAAGAATGGAATTGTTAAAAAAACAAAAATAGAAGCATTTAAAAATATAAGGAAAAATGGTCTTTTTGCTATTACTCTAGATAATGATGATGAGCTTAGGTGGGTAAAACCAGTAACAGGTAAAAATGAAATATTATTAATTACTAAAAAAGCTCACTCCATAAGGTTTAAAGAAACAGATGTGAGAGAGACTGGAAGGACATCAAGAGGCGTAAAAGCTATTTCAATAAATAAAAAAGATGATGAAGCTATTGGACTGGATATTGTTAAGGAAGATAGTTTTGTTATAACAGTTTCTAGAAAAGGGTTCGGTAAAAAAACTAAAATTAATGGATTCACTACACAAGGCAGGGGAGGCAAAGGAGTTTATGGTGCAAGAGTTACAGATAAAACAGGGGAATTAGTCTCTATGAAAATAGTTAATAACAGCAGTAAAGAAATGATAATAATTTCAACAAAAGGGCAAATAATAAAACTTAGTATGTCTGCAATACCTTCTCACAAAAGATATACTTCAGGAGTAAAACTTATTAATCTTGATAAAGAGAGTGAAGTTGCTGCAATAGAGATAGCTTAGTATAATTATCATTGCTAGATAAATTGACATTATTATAATTATATTGACAATTAAATTGTTTGACATTATTATAATACTATGATAGTATACTGGTATTATGGATTTAATAACAGTGACAGTAAGAGATATCTTAAGAAAACAGAAAGAAATTTTTAGTAAAGTAGAAGCCGGTGATTCTCCAATAGTTGTTACTCAACATAACAGACCACAAGTTGCTATAATTAATCTAGGTGATCTCAAACTACTACAAACACAAAAATCTTTAAAATATACGTACAATCTTTTAAAACTAGGGGATGAAGCTAAAAAATATAATCTCTCTGGACCTAAAGATTTGTCTATAAATCATGATAAATACATCTGGGATAAATAATCATGTATGAAAATAAATTGATAGTAGCTGATACTGATATTTTAATATCTTTGGTATATGAATCTGATATTAATCATGAGATTATTATTGATTTAATGCAAAAAATAATAACCAACAACTATACTGTACAATTTCCTAATACTGCAATACTTGAAACTATTACTGCCCTTAAAAGAGCTTTAAACAAGCCTGATTTATCAAAATTAATCAACACTAATTATCAAAATGATTTTTTTGGAATCATTTATATTAATGATAAAATTCAGAAAAGAGCAAGTATAATTTTTGATGATTTAATTTCTAAACAAAACACAATTTTTGATGCTATTGTTATTGCTACTGCAGAGATTTATGAAGCTAAAGCAATCTTTAGTATGGACAAAGTTTATAAAAAATACTTTCCTTTAGCACAAGAATTAGTCAATTAAATACCTTTATCATTATCTGATCCTATTTATATAATCATAGGATGAAAAAAATTTAATAAAAAATCCAGTAATATTATTTCTTCACTACAGTTATTTTTTTTGAAACACTACTAGCATTACTCAACCCTTTGGATATATTATAATAGCTCTTATTTTTTGTAAGTACATATAAATTCAGGTATATATAGCTTAAAGACATATCAACTCCATTTAACTTGTAAAATCCTTGATAATCATGGTAAGTACTGTCTAATGGAAAATATTTACTTATAGCTTTTTTATATAATTGTATAGATTTCTTTGTATCCTTTAGATAACTATAATTTTCTGCTAAAAGTAAAACATATTTAGGATCAGAGTATTTATTAAAATTATAAGCCTCTCTAAGATATTCTATGGCTTTTTTGTGTTGACCTTCTTGTATATATGCTTGGCCAATTTTATATGGAATTTCTGGGTTATAAGGTGCAAGTTTTTGAGCCTTAAGAAGTTCAGAAATTGCTAAATTATCCTTCCTTAATAACAGATTGTTTGAAGATTCCCATATATATGTATCATAATTATACGGGTTATATTTTAATGATGATCTAAAATACCATGCAGCCTGCTTTATATTAAAATTATTATATGCATTAACACCTTTATTAAACAAGGTATTAGAGTAAAATATATCTATAGACACAACAATTGAAAGTAATAATATAATAAACATGAGTAACGATAGTCTATTTTCTAAAGCTTTAATATCATTATTTCTAACATGCATAAATATACCTATGAAAATAAACAGTAGTAAAAATATGGCTTTCGATTCCCAGTCATAGTCTATAACTACATGAGCCATGGAACCAGCAATTCCAGCAAATATAAATATGTATACCAAATCCGAAGGAAGTTTATTCTTATATTTCAGCATTCTATATTTGGAAATATTCTTCACCCCTAAATAGAATATATATACAAAGAAGGATAGAAATACTAATCCTCCAATAATACCTTCCTCCACAAATATTTGGAGATATTGATTATGAGTATATGTAAAGTATACCCAAGGGATATCTTGATATTTAGCAAAAATATCCCCAAATGTTCCTAACCCTGTTCCAAATATTGGATAATGAGTAACTATATTCAAACTTCTAAAATCTACACTAATCCTATCAATAACAGATAAACTTGATCCTGAAGTAACAGATCCAGTAACTCGATTTAAAGATATTCTTGCTGTTTGAGAATTAGGGTTTATATATGATATTAGCCCAATAAATAACAATGATAAGATAATTAATACCAAAAACCTCTTTAGATATATTTTATAATATCTTATAAAAACAACTGTTAAAAATATTACCTCAATTACGAAAGCAATGTATGCCCCACGAGACAGTGTAAAGTAAAAAGATACTATAAATATAGAAGACAGAATAATATTAAGCAAAATTAATAAAGTTTTTCTTGATATAAAAAGAAAATATAAAGATATAGGTATTATTATCAATAAAAATCCTGCTGCCGTGTCTGGGTCTAGTAGAGTACCTGTTAATCTTGTATCATATCCGCTTATATAATTGAATAATGCATATAAAGAAAATATTAAACCAATGGATAAAACCCATCCTAAAAACCATTTTATTAACTTTATATCTTTAAATAAGTCAAAGGATATTATAAATATAACAAACAAAGCAATATAGGATAATAAGGAAATAAAACTAGTATAAGGATCTATACTAAAGACTGTGGTAATGATAGAAAAAAATAGGAATAGAATAAAAATATATGATGCTAGTTTTGGTATTTGTATATCTTTCCTTAAATATCTTAATATAAATAATCCAGATGCAAAAATATTTAAAACAAGTACAGCAGAGGTATTGCTCATATTCTGAGCAAAAAATAAGAATACTATAAATATAATAACTAACCAATATATATATATCTTAAATACTAAAAGTTCAATTGGTGGGTTTAATATTTTCTTTACAACATTCATATAAAAAAATCTTTATATATTATGATAATTTATAATAAAAAATTATACCATTTACATTGGGAATATAATATTGTATATTTTATGTATGAAAGGTAGTATGATTGCAAAATTGTTTTTGTTAGTTGTTGTAATAATAAGTTTATATTATGTATCAACTAGAGTACACGCTGCAAGTCCAAACATAGGTCCAATACAAAGGTATGAAATACAATCTCAGGGATCTTTTGTTAATACCCAAAAATCTATAATACTTTATTTATCATCTTTACCAGCAACTTCTATAATATTTCAACACGCTGTTTATAATGGCTCTATAACAGGAGCTCAGGATACTTTATGTACTTTTTATTCTACGAGTACTGGATCAATGATCACAACACCCAATAGCACACCTAACTATTCAGGTAACAACCCAGGTAATTGTAATTAAACACTTTGTAATGGATGAAACTTTCTATGTGTTTCTTCTGCATATTTGTCTGAGGCATGAACATACTTGTTAGTTGTTTGTAATGATTCATGTCCTAAAAGAATTTGTATAGCAGCTGGATTAGCACCTTCTTCTGCAAGATAAGTAGCGAACCCATGCCTTAAACTATGAGCACTAGTTGGAACAACAATACCAATTTTTTTTCTGTAGAATGAGATTCTATCTTGTATATAATTAGTTGATATTCTTTGATTTGTATGACCATTTCTTCCACCTCTAAGTGGAGCAAATAGAGAGGGGTATTCATCATTCCTTAAACTTAAATAATCAAATATATATTTTATTGCTCTTGAAGTTAAGTATACGAATCTCTGTTTTTTTCCTTTACCCATAACATAAATTTTACCTTCGTCATTAATATGTTCTTTATTTAAAGAAACAAGTTCAGATATTCTCATACCTGTAGAAAAGAGAAGTTCTAATATAGCTCTATTCCTTGCACCTACTATCTTATCCTTCTCATAAGTACTAGGAAATTCAATTAATCTTATAAGTTCTGACATTTCTGCTACTTGAGACTCTTTTCTTTCTGTCTTTATAAGTTTTACCATTTCTGGAGTTATAGGAGTCTTGACATCAAATTCTATCAAGTATTTGAGGTATGATCTTAAAGAAGACAGTATTCTATTAATGGATCTACTAGATAATTTACCAACATCATCTTTAGCAAAATTATGAAGTTTACTTTTATCATCTTTTAAAATCTCAAAGTATTTACCACTACGCAAAAAATCCTTAAAAAGGACGATGGTTTTTTTATCTACATCTTTAAATTTAAAGTTATTAAATGATAAGAATGTTTCAAATAAAGAAAGATCTCTAGTGTAGTTATATATCGTCTCTTTAGAATAATTATTATTTAACAGGTTCAATATAAAATTTTCTTTTTCATTTAATAAGTCTTTCTTCTCCATAAAATCATTATAGAGTAAAAATACTAAAATTATAACAATTAATTTTAATAACCTGGGAAGAAATCTTTCTTTATATTATCAAGACCTAAACTATGAAGTGTACCAAAAACCAAATTAACAAAACCTTTAGGCCCCGAAATATAGTATTTCTTATCTTTATAAGATTCAATTTCAGTTATATGATTTTCACTAAATGTATCGGTGGAGTAGAGAACCTTCAAGAATTTTTGATCTTTGATACCATCAATTTCTTTTCTATAAGGAAATTCTTCATTCTTATTAAAGTAGAGTAGGTCTGCATTAATAGAGTAGTTGTTATAATTCATATCTAGTAATATAGATCTAAAAGGTGTAATCCCAATTCCTCCTGCAATAAAAACCAAATTCTGATCTTTATTCGTATAATCAACAATAAAATCCCCCCAAGGCCCCATGGCTTCAACTGAAGTATTTAACTTTAAATTTAACAAATCTTCTTTAAATGTACTAGATCTCTCTTTATTAAATCTTGTAGTTATAACAATTGATTTTTCAAATGGAGCAGAGGATATTGTAAAAAATCTATCAACACCTCTATCATCTGGCTCATTCCTTTCTAAGGTATATTGCATAAACTGCCCAGCTTTCCAGTTAATAGGTATTTCTGATTCAAAAACAAAAGAAAATACATCTTCCGTATCTTTTCTTTTATCTTTTAATATCAGTTTCATTCCTGTTTAACAAAATCCTGAATATCTTTGGAGGAATCAAACCCTAAAATTGCATGAGTCCCATCACAAAAAGGCTTACTTGAAGACTGTCCACATCTACAAAGGTAAACCTCTTCAGAATCTAAAGTAATTTTATTACCTTCTGAATCCTCCAAAACATCTCCAGCAGAAACATTCAATTTTATTGGTCCGTTTTTAGTAAATTTTATATTTGCCATAGTATTATTTATTATAAAATAATCATATTAAATTTAGATTAACTCTATATATAATGTATTAAATTAAAGTGTAATGCAAGAGCAAAAAATATAACTAATAAAAATATATACCTTAGTATCTTAAATACCAATTTTATAATAAAACCTTGAGCTCTTATGAAGGTCATTATAAAGAAAATAATTAGGAGTATTGCTATAAAAATATAAAGATTCATATTCTACAAATTATATCATCTATATTAATACAAAGGTATATTTACAAGTCTATTTCACAATGTTCCCACATAATGGGTATGTTGTGAAATCTAGAAGTACATATAAGTAGTGAAAATAGTGTCAGAACTTTTTCAAAATCACCCGATAATCATCTATATATAGTTTATATAGTTTGAAAATAACCCTCACAACTAATTATTGACGGATTTATACCAATTAGACAACACACGTACTTGACTACTAATATCATAATGTGATATGATACATATATGAAAAAAATTCAGTTGTATATTCCCGAAAATTTATACCAGGAGATAACAACCATAGCATCCCAAGATCAGTTATCTATTCCTGTATTCATAAGAAATTTTCTTATAAAAACAATGGAGGAGAAAAAAGGTAGGGGGATAGAAACATTAAAAAAATTTTCTCAATATAATCTTGATGGGGGGAACTTATCTACCAACATTGACAACATATTATATAAATGAAAATCTTCATAGATTCAAATATTTTTATATCATTAGTAAACAGAACAGATCCAAATCATAAGAAAGCTCTGTATTTATTCAATGAAATTGAGAAAAATAAAGATGATGTCACAACTTCAAATTATGTAATTTCAGAAGTTACAACAATCCTTTCCCAAAGATTTAGTCACAATATGGCAATAAAATTCGGAAATGATTTATATTCTGGAGACACCATCATATTGACAACAGATAAATATATTGAGAATTTAACATGGGATATTTTTAAAAAAAATATAAATAAAGATATAAGTTATGTGGATTGCTCAAATATTGCTTTTTGTACAAAACATAAAATCTCCAAAATGATTACTTTTGATAAAAACCTAACTAATTTATATAAAGAATATTCATAAGTGCGGGTTCTATACTTTTCCATAATATACCAATTCCTCAATTTATATTAAGAATATAGTTTAAATTTAATATATAGTTGATTAATTACTTAGGTAAAGTTATTGTGTCCCAAAATAGCCTCAATATGGACGTTTTGCTATAATAGCGCCATTAATTGGCAACTTTATTGTATTTTCACAACAAATTAGAGTAAACCATCTATAGAATAAAAAATTAAGTTTATATCTATAGGGGATAGGAAAAAATGGCGAATATATAATAAAGAAATATATTATTAAAGAAAGTAAATAATTATTTATAAATATCAAAGAAGAATGATCGCTTAGAATAGAGAAGTAGCAGGAGGGGATTGAGTAAAGATTTTGTGTGATGTATAACTGAGTATAAGGGTGATTATACTCAATTATATTCTTACTACTTTATAGACAATATTGCTATACTCTCTTGGAGAAGTACTCTCTTAGGCTATACATACTCATATACTTTAATATAACTAATATCATTTATAGTTATGTATTATCTTAAATACTTCATATATAAGAATATATTATTATTTACAATAACTACAAACACTCACTTATCCACATTGACAATAATTATTTAAAAAACTATAGGGTATTATATGAATACTATAGGATTCCCCACTCTTTGACTACATAATGTGAATTTTTGGCTCTGTGACAGCACAATAAGGATACTTATAAAGGATATATTACAGGGTGTGGAATTTGTTCAATTGTGGAATAATAGTATTTAATTGACTAACATAATACAATACCTTAGGAATTGACGCACATAGTTCCTAATATCAAGAGTTTAAGTATTCAAGTAGTTACATTTAGTCTTAAAGCAAAAAAGTAAAACAGGACAACTTATATCACAATAACATAATCTATACAGTACAGTGTATAAAATATGTCTTATTTATACAGTATAATGTACAAATGACCACCTAGCTACATAAAAATCCTAGTTTGATAGGATTTTGGAGCCTTTTATAATATCCCTCCAGCAATACCCCACCCTGGAAGGAGTATAAACAATATAAATACTACTACAAATATTATCGTGTACTCTAAAAAAATCCTTTGTGAAAGATGACTTTTCTTATAATGGATAATAATCCCATCATATATAAAAGTGATGACTGTTAGAAATAATGCTGTAATAAAGAAACTTTGTGGCATAAATAGAACTACCAGATAAAAGGTACTCATCATAAAAGCAACAATTAAAGAGTATCTCACTATATCCCTAGATGCGTATATTAAATTCCACATAAACTGTGCAGATAAAACAAACATACCAACAAACATGACTAAAATAGAAAATGTAACCCCTACTCTATTTGATAGAACAAAAATAAAAAATAAATAACTTACGAAAAGAGATATAACATAATTTGAAGTATAACTGAATTGTGCAAGAGGTACATTTTCTATATATGAGGCATCTATAATAGACAAATTTAAGAAGGAAGAATATAAAAATATCAAAAAAATAACAAAAAGTATGGTAATTGTTAAATAAAATAACAACCCAGGTTGGGAAATATATGAAAAGACATTAAATATAAAAAAACTAAAGGAAAAAATAAAAATAAAGATAAAACTTATATAACTTAACATACCAAGTAGAGATATCTTAAAATTTATTATCCATAAACTAGATATATATGATACTAAAAGCAAAATAATTGTAAATACATAAAAATTAGTATGAGAAATAAATTCAAAATATAGCAATATAGACACTACAAATATTGATATTATAGATTTTACCTTCACATTTGGATTATAGAAAGGAGAGTTGTTCATTATAATCAAGATTTAAATAATCATATGCCAATTTAGTTGCAATTCTACCCTTAGATGTCCTCTTTAGAAAACCTGATTGTATTAAATATGGTTCACATACATCCGAAATAGTACTAGTATCCTCAGATAATGCCGCAGCTATAGTATTAATTCCCACAGGTCCTCCATTAAATTTTTCTATTACTACCTTTAAAAGCTTTATATCTAAGGCATCCAACCCTAGTTTATCTATATCATGAGCAGACATAGCAAGTAGAACTGTAGCATTATCAATCTTATTTATCTTATACACCTGACTATAATCTCTTACCCTACGAAGTAGTTTATTTGCTACTCTCGCTGTTCCTCTGCTGCGTGATGCAATTTCAGATATAGCATCATCACTAATTGATATATTTAATATATCTGCACTTCTCTTTAATATCTTTCCTATCTCTATATCATTATAAAAATCAAGTCTAAATGTAACTCCAAATCTATCACGTAGAGGTGAAGATAAAAGCCCTAACCTCGTTGTTGCCCCTATTATAGTAAATCTTTCAAGCTCTAGTCTCATTGTCCTTGCAGATGGACCAGCTCCAAGAATAATATCAAATGCAAAATCTTCCATAGCTGGATATAACATCTCCTCCACAATTTTAGGAAGTCTGTGTATTTCATCAATAAATAAAATATCCTGCTTATTCAAACTAGTAAGTATAGCTGCCAGATCTGCAGTCCTTTCAATGGCAGGACCTGATGTTACCTTTATATTAACACCCATTTCATTAGCAACAACATATGATAAACTTGTTTTACCTAACCCCGGAGGACCATAAAAAAGTATATGGTCAACAGAATCACCCCTCATCTTTGCAGATTCTATCAAAATATTTAAACTCTTTTTCTCCTTATCCCTGCCTATAATATCCTTAAATAGTTTTGGTCTAACAGTAATGAGTGTATCATTAGAATCTGATCTTTTAGTATTTATAGTTTTATTTTCAGTATCTGTTGTGCTCACATCTTTACCTTTCATATTATCATTATAAACTACCGTTGCCTTTAGCTCTAGAACCTTTCAATAGAATTAGTCCTTTCTTTACAGCATCTTTAGTATCAATAATTCCAACCAAATCATTAGATATAACTGATATTTCCTCATATGAGAAACCTAAAGATATAAGTGCATCTTGAACATCTCTATTTAAAGATACTCCTTCATATTTAAAATTATCAAGTTTTCCTCTAAGTTCAAGAACAATTCTCTCAGCAACCTTCTTACCTAATCCTGGAATTGACGATAAAAAATTGGAATCTTCTTCAATAATTGCCTTCACTAAAATCTGAGATTGATGATAAGAAAGTATATTTAAAGCACCTTTAGGACCTATACCAGATACAGAAATTAATTTTTCAAAAAGAAAAAGATCTTCTTTATTAGGAAAACCAAAAAGTCTAAAATACTTATCACCTACATCAGAATAGATAAATACTTCAATTTCAGAAACATCTTCTTTTAGCATCAAAGGCTTTATAACCTCCACCTTATACCCAACATTATTAACCTCTATTACTAGATAATCAGTACCTCTATATATTACATTCCCTTTTAAATATCCAATCATAAAAATTTACTTGAGGCCAGCCTCTTTAAGATAAACCTCTTTGTGTTTGCATATGACACAAAGCTAGAGCAACTCCATCTGCAGCATCATCTGGTTTAGGTACATCAGAAAGTCGTAATAACAATTTTAACATATTCTGTATTTGTTTTTTATCAGCAACACCATAACCTGTTAAAGCACTTTTTACTTGCAGTGGAGTATATTGATAAACGGGAATATTTCTTTGTGCTGCAATAAGAAGTACTATCCCTTGTGATTGTCCTACCGAGATAACAGTTTTTGCATTACTATTAAAAAATACCTTTTCTAGAGATATTTCCTGAGGTTTATATAAATCAATTATCTCATTTAATTCATTATAAATTTTAAGCAGCCTTTCTTCTATATTCTCATGAGCCTTAGTTGTAATAGCTCCCCACTCCACATTATCAACCGAACTAGCATCCAATCCCTGTATAATCCCCCACCCTAGTATTGCAAACCCAGGATCTATTCCAATAATTGTTCTTTTTACATTTACATCAGTAGTATTCATGGATTTTATATATTTAAATATGTATTAATAACACCATCAACAGATTCTATTGCATCAACAAAAGAATCTATTTTATCTATAACTGCAGTACCAGAATCCTCTATTTTTAACTTATTTTTAGCTACTTTTACATTTTCTATATTGTCAATCAAGTAACCTTTGTCTAAAATAATATCTCTTACCATATTTGCATTATCTTGTGTAGTATATATTCTAAATTCATTATCTATATCAGAATATATACTAGCATCTTTGTCATATTCATAATCATATACTCCATCTATAGATAAAAGCTCTTCTTCAAAACTTAATACATCTATAATATATTTACCATTTGCTCCACCTAGGTTTAATTTATTATTAGATTTTTTTGATTGATTATCACTGCTATTGATCTTAATGGTTATAAGTGTTAAAGGGATAAAATCCCATGATATTGAACCCTGGGAAAGCATTTTTCCACCATTCCTTGAGACTACTTCCCTTATTTCTGCAATTAGCCTATTTTTATTTGAGGATAATCCTCTTGAGGTTTGGCAATCAATAAGTAACTCAACATTTAATTTATATCCTCCATCATCAATTGGTATATATAATACCTCATATTCAGCATCTTCTGTGTCATCATTTACCTCTACTAAACTAGCTTTTTTTATAACACCTTCAATTGTACTTATAGGAATATTTGCTTCTCTAGCCTTATCACAAGCAAGCTTTAGAGTATAGTTATTTTTAGGATCATCACCACCAGATTTAGTAGCATTGGATATTTGAAATAAAAGTTTTGTAAATACCTTCGCTCTGGTTAGATCATTTATTCCTTTCTTTCTTTTTATTGTAGACCACTTTGAATGTCCTGACATATCTAGAGTATCTTGATACTAATATCTTAATACTACTGATTATATCACATCTATTACTATCAAAACTTTATTATTGTATTATAAAATAATTCCAAGAGAATAAACTTGATGAAGGAGGAATTTTTGAGAAATCTATGCTAAATCCCTGAGTAGTATCTATTACATAAACACCCAGAGCATTCATGTTGATACCTGCAAAAGGATTTGAAGGTGTAATTAAGACTCTAGGTACAGCTGTATATGGGGTTTTAAACTGCACAACAAATTGAGTTCCACTGTTTAATGAGGATGTTCCTGTAGTAAAATTCACTACTCCCGCAACATCGGTTGAACCTGAATTTAGAGTAGCATTTGCACCTGTTCCTGAATTTGGATTTAAGGTAATGGTTGGAGTTCCTCCATTCGATATTATATTCCCTCCAATTGTTAAACTACCAGTGACCGTTAAATTATTTGTAATTGTTATGTTACCCCCAATGTCTTGTAAATCTTGAGGTAATAAACCAGAAATTTGTGATGTAATAGGACTATAGTATTCATTCTTGACTAACATCAATATCTCTCCTTTTAGATAGTTTGTACCATTATATGTAAATGTTGAAACTCCTGGTGTACTAGATGTTAGAGAATTTAGTGCCATTCCAACAACCTGCCCAGAATTAGTTGCAAGTTCTCCGTATCCAGCAAATGTAGATCCTGTGATCATAGAGCCAGTTTGTATATTTCCGTTATAGTTTGTAACCTTTACAAGAACTCTTCCTGCAAGAGCAAGTGGTAGAGAATTTGGTA